>CAXBDS010000008.1:0-58235 GCA_963974355.1 uncultured Opitutaceae bacterium | reverse complement strand
AGTGCCCAACCGGCGGTAAGCAGCACGCCGCCGATCATTTTCATCACATATTGCACGCCCCAGGACAGCCACCCGAATATCCAAAGCAGCGCATAGCAGACCGCTGTGCCGATTGATTTCGTTCCCCAGATGATGTCCCACATGCTCGCATCCGGCTCCGTGGAGGTCTTCCCCGCTATGAATTGAACGAATCGTTCGTCCACCGCTCGTGGGTTCACCCCCATCGTGCTGCCGAACGCGATTACGATGTCGTTCAGCCGCATCAGCCATTCGCGGATGAAGATGATGCTGACACCTATGATGAACACCTTCGCGAGAAGCCAAATGAAGGTGCCGGCATCCGGTCGGCTGCGCACGGTCTGAAACACCAAGCCCGCCGCGACAATCGTGCTGCCGATATACGCGCACCCGCCCCACAACGATGACAATCCATCGAAATAGGAGGAAGGGAGTATGCTTCCGGCGGGCGCGGCCATGATTTCGATTCAGGGTTATGGGTTTGGCTTCGGTTGCTCCGGAGCAGGTGTCGTGGCTGTCGGCGCCTTCTTCTCCGGCTCGTTCTTCTTGAAGTAGTCAGGCGTCTGGAACGTCTTCGGGAGGGTATCCATCTCCTTCTTCGCGGCGTCGGCGCGGGCTTTCGCCGCGGCATCTCCCCGTGCCTTGCGTGCTTCTGCCTCCCTATCCGAGCACCCCCCAGTCACTACCACCAAGCCAACAAGCATTACCCCGATGAAAAATGCCGTTTTCATGGACTTTAATGACCGGAAAATTGCAGAGTAGTTGCGCATCAGGGAGAAAACCGGCGTTCCGTAACATACTGAAGGAGACACTCGTATTGGGGGACGAAGGTTGAAGTCACCTTGCCGGCCTCTTCCTGGGCCAACCGTGTTCGCGCCTCCGCGTCCGCCTCTCCCTGGGCATTGGTCATGGCGGTGGACTCTGCCGCCTTCACTTGGACCTGCGCGGCGCTCAGTTCCACTTCCGCATCGAGCGACGCGAGCTGATTGTATTGGGCGCCGAGCACCGCCGAGAGCTTCTTCTGCTCCGCTTCCGTATCGGCCGCTTGCAGCGCGTCGCTTGTCTCGGCGATTGCCTTCTTCAGCTCCTCGCGCCGCGTATAGACATCGCTCTGCACCGTTTTGAATTCATCGACCGTCTCGGTCATGTCGTGCGCGTCCTTGTAGATCGTGGCGTCGCGCGGGACGGAAACGCCGTCGAAGTCCCGGTAATCGGGCGTGACCCCGCGAAAGATGCCGCCGCGCGTGTCGCCGAACAGTCCGCGGCCATCGACGCGCACGAGTCCTTCGGCCCAAGTCTGGATTTTCGACGGCAGGTTGAGATCGGCGCGAAACTCCGGAAAGCCAACGATGTTCTTCACGTTCGCCATGTCGCCCATCCGCTTCAACTGCGTCTCGAAATTCTGAATCTGCCGGACCTGATTCGCGATTTGCGCGGCCTGATTGGAGAGCTGCTGCACCAGCGCGGCGTAGTTGACGGCGCTCTGCTGAAGGTTGGCCGCGTCGATCACCGCCCACTGGGCGAAACACGGCGTGCCGCCCAACGCGGCCAGTGCGAGCCATGCCAGCACTCGTTTCATGACCCGGCATCCTCCCGTGGCATGACCACCCGAATGACGCGCTTGGTCGGCTCGCGGCGCACGCCGTCGCGGTCGCTCTGCGGCACGTCGATTTCGTAGTAGGACTCCTCGTAGCCGTCATCGCGTGATGGACGCTGGTTGTCCCGCGCGATCCAGTATTGTTGCTTCACCGCGTTGGACTGGCCCTTCTCGTAGCCAGCCAGGTAGGCCTCGCGCTGCGCCTTGTTGCTGAAGTAGTTCACGGCCTCCCCCACGACGAAGCCCGCCGCCGCGCCGACCGCGGCGTTGCGGGCCTTGCCGTTGCCTTCCTGGACGCCGATGTAGGCGCCACCGGCCGTGGTCGCCGCGGTCGTCGCGAAGTCACGAGTGCGGCCGGCTGAGCCGGCGCCCGCCGTGGCGCAGCCCGGCGTAAGCAGCAAAACGAGAGCCAGAAACAGTAGCCCGATGAGATACGGCTGCGCGAAAGCGATGGTGTCGAGGAAGCGTTGCATGATGTGCCTTTGGTTGGAAAAATCAGGGTTCATCGACGGCGATTCTCATATCGTGGCGCTCGGTCTGCGCCTCGCGCCGGCATTCACGGGCGCATTGCCGGTCGATGGCCCGGGCGATGAACGCACTCGCTTCGAGCCGGCCTTCCAGAAACTCCACGATTTCCGCTTTCGTCCTCAGCCGGTCGGAATGCGCCAGGAGATTCGTTTCGAGGACTTCCTCGATTTCGCCGATGGTCCGCTCGTCGGCCGGTTCGTCACCGTCGCAGCGACCGGCGTAGGGCGCCAGCGCCTCCGTCAAACGGTCCTCCTCCGCCAGTTGGTAACCCGTGTGGAGAAGATCGAAGCCGGACCGGCTCACCATGAGGATCGCCGGCTCGCTTTCGCGAACGACGCTGCCGGCTCCGTTCGTCGCCGACTCCCGCTCCATCAGACGATAGACCAGCTCGTCGTGCTCCATCGCCGCTTCAATGTGCCGCTGGCGATTGATCGTCTGAACGCTTTCTGCGCCGGCATTCCCTGCCGGACGGATCGTCGCCTGCGAGTCCGGCAGGCGGACAAGCACACGGGGCAGCGGCACGATTTCCGCGCCGATACCGGCCTGCCGTTGCTCGTCCCGATACTGCCGGCCGAGCACGATCATGCGCTGCGCTTCGCGTTGGATTTCATCGGTCGTTTTCATCGGCGCTCAGGCGTTGGCAATGATGGCTTCCACGACGTTCGCGTGATCCCGCAACGCTTTCTCGCGCTCGTCGAAATGCGCGCCCGAACTCGACGCGCAGTAGAGCATTTCCCGCGAGGCGACGTTGCGCATGGTCACGATCAGCGGCCGGCGCTCGTCGGTGTGGTAGTAGGTGAACTGCGAGAATTTCGGCCCCAGCAGCTTCTCCGGCTCCGGATGGCTCATCACCGCGTCCTTCACCGCCTCGGGAATCGGAAAATCCCGGCTCAGATCCTCGATGTCCGAACGGTCGCTCTGGCGCAGCAGGAACAGCACGCGGCTGTTGCCGAGCACCGCGCCACGGATGTCCGACGACTTGAACTGCTCGTAGTTCTGCACCGTCGCCACGTTCCAGACGTTGTATTTGCGGAGCTGCTGGTAGGACTCGCGCAGCACCTTCTTGCCGGTCGGCACCAGCGAGAAGCGCGCGACCTCCTCAAAGATGTTCCGTTTCCGCAGGGCGCGCGGGAGCCGCATCATGTGCGAGCGCGTATAGTTCGCGATCAGGAAGGCCGCCGCGGCTTTCAGCTCCTCGGCGGACTCCGGGATGTAGCCCAGCTCGAAATGCGCAATCCGGCCGGTCAGGTTGACGTTCGACACGCCGTCGAACAACTCGCCGTAGCTGCCGCCGGCCGACCACGGCTCCAGGAGCGTCGCGAGGTAGCGCATTTCGTCCGCGTGCGGACCTGCCGCCTCCGCCAAAAGCAATTCCTGAAGGTGACCGTGCTGCGGTTGTTCACTGGGCGTCAATCGGGAGAACACCAGATCGCGGACCTGCTGGGCGCCGGCGGTTTCCTTCCCGAAACGGATCACGTCGCCTTCGTCCGGCTCCGCGATGAAGCTCGCCGCTTCGTCGGCGTGCGCCTTTTCAAACTCGCCGAACTCGAGGAAAGCATCCGCCTCGGTCGCCTGCGGCCCGAGGCGCGTGCGTCGAAAGAGATCGAGCGCATACGCCCGCCGGGTCAGCACGGCCCGCTCGTCCGGATGCTGGTTGAAATACCAGCGGGAGAAATCGTCGTAGAGGCGGCCGATGGCGTTCGCGAGCAACGCCTGCCGGAGCTTGTTGCGATCCTCATCCTTGGACTGGCCAACCATGAGCATGGGCAGCGCTGCCGCCGCGCTCAGATGCAGCCCCGACAACGGGAGACCTCCCGTGTCGAGATAGTTCATCGTCAGCTTGCCGTTCGCCTGCACGATGATCGGCCGGGCCTGGGGATCGACGGTCTTGGCGTAGGTCGAGTAGGATTCACCTTCCTCGACGATCATCGTGTAGGCGTAAAACGGCTCCGTCTGGGTCAGAATATCGATCACGTTGACGCTCTTCCCCGAGCCGGTCGTGCCGATGACGACCGCGTTCTGCGGCGTCTGGCTGTTGCCTTCGCCGACGAACGTGCGGCCTCCAACCAGGTTGCCGTTCGGCCCCTCGAAAATGAACTCCGCGTTTTCGAGATGGCCGACCGGCGTTGACGAGAACGGCAGGATGTTCGCCACCAGCGCGTCGTCGTAGTCGTGCCAAAGCGCGTTGTAGCGGCCGAAGGACCAGCCCGGCCACGTGCAGTAGAAGAAATTGCGGGCCGAGGTTTCGAGTGCCGGCTCGTAGGCCTGTGCGCGCTCCATGCTGCCCACCGCCGCCTTGAGCGCAGTCAGCTTCGCCCGAAGGTCGTCCCGGTTTTTGTCCCACGCGCGGATGATGTATTGAATCCGGTAGGGCGAACTGTCGCCGTTGCTGTAGCGCGCGATCTTCGCGGCCTTCGTCCGCATCGCCGCCAGGAGTTTCACCTTCCGCAGGCTTTCGTAGTCGCCCTCGACGCGGTTCAGCTCCTTCTGCTCCTTTTCAATCAGTTCCTCCGCATCGACCGCCTCGACGTTCACCGTGATCGCATATTCACGGAAGCCGAGTTTCGTCAGGGTGTAGGCGATGCTTGGCCGCGTGCGCTTCGGCAACGACTTAAGGACCAGCATGCCGTGGTAATAGCCGTCGAGATAGAAGCCCGTGTCGGGCTTCTCCAGTGGCCGGCCCTCGCCGTGCCAGCAGTTTTCCTGAATCGACTTCTCGGGATCGAAGAACTCCAGCGGATCGGAGATCTTCTGCTCGGGCAGCGACGGGTTCAGGAATTCGAGGTAATGGAGAAAGTGCTCGGCATCGGTCATCGGCCGGACCTGCCCGCCGCCTCCGCCGAAGAGCGCCTGGAGGAATTGGCCCATTTGGTTGAACTGCTCCGCGTAGGCACCGAGCAACGTCTCGTTGGTCAGGCGGCCGGCCTTCTGGCCCACGGCGGACGCATCGACCGGTGTCGTGAAATACAGCCTCAGCCGTTCCCGTCGCAGCGTGCCGTCCTCCACCCGGCGCCAGTAGCGCACGAAGCGCTCGTTGCGCTGGCGCGTGCTCCACTCGTTGGTGGAGTGCTTGATCGTGTCCTCACGGTAACGCTGGAGCGCCCGCCGGAAATCCGAGTCGTTGGTCCACTGCACCTGCATCCTCCAGCCGGGCTTGAGGACGGAGAGGAGCGCGACCAGGTCGGACTCGAAAGCATTGTGGTGAACGGGATCGGCATGCTCCAGGTCGGGTGCCGTGACGTCGAACCCGCGCGCGATGAACCCGCCGCGGTGCAGGCCCTCGAATACGAGCATGTTCTCGCCGAAATACCCGTCTACCGGCTCCACACGCATGGTCAGAACTCCCCGCGCTCGGCCAGCGCGTCTTCCAGCATTTCCTCGGTCGTAGCGAGCTGCTCGTGCAGCCGCTCGTAGGCGGCCAACGGAATCGTCGGCTCCGCTGCTTTACGCGGCTCCGCCTTCGCCGGCCTTGCCTCGGCTGCGGTCGTTGCCGGCACAGCAAGCGCCGGTGCCGCTCCGGAAAGGTGACGCACCGCAGGGGCGGAGGTCCGCTGTATCACCCGGGGCGCAGCTACCGCATCTGCCGACAACTCGGCACCGCCCGCAGCGAACGGATTCGCCGGCCGGCGGCCGTTCGGACCGAACCGGAGTTGCATGACCCCGGCCTCGACCAGCACCGACTCGAAATAGTCCGTGTCGTAGTGCTCCGGCTTGTTGTTCTTCAGCGCGAACACATACGCCACCGAAAGCCCGCAGAGCACCACGCCAACCAGCAGGCACAGGAGGAGCGACACCCCGAAGATGCCCCAGAGGAAGATCACCATCAGGATGGTCGCGCCGCCGGAGCCCAGCAGATACCAGCCGCAGTTCCCGGTCATGCCGAGAAACTCGCCGGCCGACTGCGCGCCCTGGTTGGCGTCGTGCTCGTTGAGATGCGTGGCGTGCATGGGAATGATCCGCGCGGCGTCAGGGCGAGAACGTGCCCACGTTCGAGGCCTCGATGCCCATGTTGCTCCACATCGTGTGCACGATGGCGAAGGCGAGACCGCTCACCATCGCGCCGGCAAAGGCCCACTTGGCGATGGACTGCCGGCCCATCATCATCGCCACGCCCGCCGCCACGATCCCCACGGCGGCGAAGGTGCCGCTGAGATACATGATGATCGCGTTGCCGGACTCCGTCGCGGTTCGCAGATCGACGGCCTGCGCATGCACGAGCGTCGGCAGCGCCAGCGTCGCCACGAGCAGGAGGACCGCTTTGCGCCATACGCCCTCCCGCGTTTGTGGCCGGGAATCCCAATACAGGTGCAGCGCCCGAGCCATCATCGCCACACCGACTCCGAACGCCAGATACGGCGTAATGAGGATCAGCGTTGTCATGGTTGTCTCCGTGTTTGAGCCGGCGCTTGTGGGGGCCGTGTCCCGCACGGCCCTTCCATCGCTGACGCGACGGAAGCACCGCGCTGGCCCCTGAGTGAGGAAAGTTCGCCGTTGGCCGCAACCGGCCGGTCCTACCGAAAACACGGTAGATGAAGTTTCGGAACCGAAAGACACCTCACTATACGCTGAGGAGTTTCGCTCCCGATATTATATAGAGCCGGCGCGGCCCGATGGTTCACTCACCGCCCCAGATCGAATTCAATCTGACCGCGGCGCTTGGTCGCTGCATCCACCGCAGGCGGTTTCACGAAACGGATTTCCACCGCGAAGGTGTCCGCTTCGTGTTCGCGGTCCTGCTCCAGGTCAGGCTGCGCGCGCAGGCGGGCGAGCGCGTGCTCCTCGATCGCCAGGAAGAGCGGCGCCAGATTGTGCCCGCGGATGACGACCTGCCAGTCGCCGATCTCGACCTTGAGCACGTCCGGCTCGCCGTAATCCCAGCGGGTCTCGACGTAGTGCGACCAGGGGACGTTGCGCCGCTGGGCCTTTCCGTCGTCGAACGTGACATGGCTCGGATGGTCCGCCGTGTCGAAGTGGAGCTTCGGTTTCCGGAATGCAGGCCGTTCCATCACGCCCCCATGCGTTCGCCGCGGACTCCGTGAGCCCGCCGCAGTTTATCCGTGGCACTGTGCCAGGCCGCGCGCATCCGTGCCCGCAGGCCGCGGTCCGACTGCGTTCCCAACCGCTCTCCGAGAACCATGCGATGCCGGAGCATGAACTCCGTGGCGAGTTCGCGGCCGGGATCGGACCGCGCCAGCCGGCGGAGGATGTCCTCCTTGTTCGAGACGTAGATCGCATGCGCTCCGCGGTAGCGCGTGTTGCCGACGTAGAACTGGCGGCGCGCCAGCGAGTGCGCCGCCACTTCCCCGAGCACGAGCAGCGATTCCTCCGACGTGCTGCCCTGCGAACGGTAGGAGGTCAGCGCATGGCCATAGGTCCACGCCGCGAAGTCCCGCGGCAGCATTTTGCCATCCGCCAGCAGCACGGTGTTCGCCTCGGGATTGACTTCGGCCACTTCCTTGAAGTCCCCGTTGGCGAACCCCGCGTCGTCGTCCCGCCCGCGAATCAGCAGTCGGTCGCCCGCGGCTATCGCCAGCGTTTGCGCCCGGCCGACATCGAAGGTGGCGCGTTGCTTCCGGGTGATCTTGGCTTCGCGCCCTTTCGGCCCGCGCACCTGAAGACCGTCCGGCAGCACGGCGATGACTTCCGCCGCCACCCCGCGCTTGAAGAAGCGGGTGTCGCGGGCGAACAGCAGCCGGTCGCCGACCCGGTATTGGTCCCAATGCGTTTTCTGCTCTTCCGTCCAGGTCAGCGGTTTCACGGCCTCGCGCATCACTTCCGTTTCGCCGAGCAGGCCGGCGGCTCGCAGCGCCGGACGGACGTGTGCGTTGAACCGCTCGATCTCATCCCAGAAGGGAATCACGACGAGCGTTTCGATGCCTTTGACCTGATTGCCCACGTAGTGCTCGGCGGCCCGGGCGAACATGGCCTCGTCGCTCGGCGTCTCGCGGATCAGCCCGCGCCGGTCGGCGAATTCAAACGCCTCGCCGACCGCACCCGAAGCGAGCAGCCGGCTGAACCGGCGATCCGCCTCGTTGCGCTGCCGTAGCACCTCGGCGAGGCGCACGACCGGTGTGCCGGAGTGGCGGATCACGTTGCGCAGCGCGTCACCGCGCTGGACGCTGTAGTGTTGCTTCGTATCGCCGACCAGCAGCACGCGGGCACGAACGCCCTCGGCGATCCGCGTCAGGTGATCGAGCTGTTGCGTGGAGAGCAGCCCCGCCTCATCGACCAGGATCACGCGGCCCGCCGCTTGAGCCTGCATGACTTCGCTGACGAGGAAACGTTGGATCGTGTCCGCCCCAACGAACCCGCTGTCCGTGATCGCATCGCGGGCCCGCGTGGTTGGTGCCAGCGGCACGAACGGTCGCCCACCGGTGGCCAGGTGCGCGCTTTCGATGGCCGTCAGCACCGTCGTCTTGCCGGTCCCGGCATCGCCGATCAGCACGCTCAGAAAATCGCGGCTGGCGAGGATGGCTGTCGCCGCCGCCCGCTGTCCGGGAGTCAGCATGGCCGGCAGATGCGACGGATCGCCCAGCGGAAATCGTTGGTTCCGACCGGCCTGCACCCGTTGGACCGTGGCGTCCTCTTCCTGACGGATCGGCCACAGGCTCATCTCGCCCTCGCGCCGAACCGCGTCCGGATGGGCTTCGAGCGCCTCCCGCAGCTCGCGCCAGCGGTAGAAATCGGGATGCAGTTCGAGCGCGGCGCTAAGGATTGCGCCTTCGCGCACGACACTGCTGCGTTCGTATGCATGACGCAGCGCGGCATCCAGGACACTCGCCACGTTGCCGTGCGACCACTGGAGCCGCGGCGCCTTCGCTCGCGCCTCCCGCACCAGCCCGTCCAGTGCCCGCAGCTCGTCCGGGTTCAGCTCCGCCCGCTGCCGGGCGCGCACGACAGGCGTGGAGATTTCGGTCAGCTTGTCCGCGCGGGACTCACGCACCAGCACCTCGACCTCGCGCTTCGTGGGTTTGCGTCCCTTTTCGGCCGCGAAGTCTTCCGCCAGCCTTTGGATTTGGTGCGTGCGTTTCGAGAACCGTTCCCGCAGATGCTCGACGCCGCGGACCGCGAAGCCTTTCGAGTTCATCTCATACGGCTCGTAGCCGAGCCCGCGCAGCCGGCCCGCCAGCTCGCGATAGAGGACCTGTCGCAGATAGGCGGAGGCCCGAAGCATTTCGACGGGTTGCAGCGCCAGCCATTCGCTGCGCTCCGCATCCCAGGTTGCGTTTGCGAGCACGGCATGGCCGTGCAACTGCGGATCGAGGTCACGGCTCGCGTCATGCAAGAACAGCGCGCCGACGAAATTACGCGTCAGCCGATACGCCTCGGTCATCTTCGCTTCGCCCCGACGCTCGCGCACCGCCGCGAAGCGTTCCATCTCAACAAGCGTGGTTTTGACCGATTCAGTGAACGCCTCGCGAACGCGTTCGTCGCCGCCGACCATCGCGAGCACGCTCACATCCTTGGGCGCGGACAACTGCACGTCGATAAAGGCAACCTTCCGTTTGGCATCGAGCGCAGTCAACGTCTCGCCGGTTCCTGGATGCCGATTAATCCGGAGCGCTTCAAACGGTTCGTCCGTGACCGGTCCGGTCAGCTCCAGAGCTTTTGCGCCTTCGCCGATCCATTCGCCGCGCACCTCCTTCTCGCCCTCCGACCAGTAATCGTTCTTTCGCAGGTGCTGTGAAAGATAGGTGGCCCCGTTGCGAAGAATCCCGACGGTGATCATGCGCAAAATCACGCGCCAAAGGTCGGCATCGCTCAACGGTGCGCCCCTCCCGATTCCGGGGTAGCGATCCTACCGGGGAAACGGTAGCGCCCGTCCGGCTTCGCCTTCGTTTTCGGACGCCCTTGGCTACGACCAGCGGAGAGGGTAGACGTGAATTCCGCGCACTTTTTTGGCCACAGACGCAATACCCTCCCGAGTTCGTGAGGATCGGGGTCCGGCAGACAGGCGGAGCCGAATGGCGGGCTTGGGCCTACCGTTTTTTCGGTAGGCCTGGCTCCTCGCCGCACGGGCGCGTCACGACTTTCCTGCGGTCCAAGAAATTCGATGAAGAAGCTCCTTCAACCTGACGTATTGCTGCGCGAATGGCTGCACGATCCGCGGGCGGTCACGGTTGCGGCGTTCGCGCTTTCGGCGCTGTTTCTCGGCATCGCCGGATGGCTCATCCAGCGCAACCTTCGCCACAACGAACCGGGCCTGCGCGCCCTCTGGGCGCTGCCCTTCGCGCTGGCCATTTCGGCGTCCGGCCTGTTAGGCGCGAACCGCCTGCCGGCCCCCTGGAGCCTCGTGATCGGCGCCGTGGTTTGTTCGCTGGCCGCCGTGTTGTTTTGCTACGCCGACCATCGCCGTTTCGTCCGCGATCCGGCTGGCAAAATCGTCGCGGACCGGTGGCAAATCGTCCTCTCTTTCGCCGGTTTTCGGTGGACGCGCGACAAGGCCAACCGGCACTTTTTCTTCTCCGGCGACACCGGTTCCGGCAAGACCTCCGGCATGAATCGCCTGGTCGCGGAGCTGTTCCGGCGCAACCCGACGCTCGGCGGTGTTGTGATGGCCAACAAGGGCGACGAGTGGTTTCACCTCGAATGGCTCGCGAAGAAATACGGTCGCGAGCACGACCTGATCCACATGCGACCGCGCCTGGTCGGCGAGCCTAGGCAGCCGCTCCACCGGTTGAACGTGACCGGCGACGCGCGCCTGCCGTTCACGACACGCGCGCGCATCCTCGTGGACACGGCCGCGGCGCTGAATCCGCGGGACGAAAAGGGGTTCTTCAAGGTCAAGGGCGCAGCGCATATCAGCCGGGCCTTCGAGCTGCTGGCCGACATCGGCCGCGCCACGACAGCCACGAATGCCTACGACCTACTCACGTCCGAAACCCAACTGAAGGCAGCCCTCGACAAGCTGACCGAACTGGAGCCGACGGAGCGCCGCATCCGGCTCGCCGAGACGCTGGAGCAGACTTACCTCAAGCACGAGGCGAAGGAGCAGCGCGCCGGCGAAATCGGCACTTCCCAGAACTACCTCGAATACCTCGGCACGGCGGAAATCGCGGAGATTTTCAGTTCCAACGAGCCTGACACCTGCTCGATTGCCGACGTGGACAAGGGCCGGATCTTCTGCATCGACGTTCCCCAGGACTATACGACCGAGCGGCAATACGTGTTCACGGTCATCAAGCTCCTCCTCTACCGCCACGCCCTCCGGCGCTATGCGCTGCCCCCATGGCAGAAGTATGCGCTCAACCAGTTGATCTACGTCGGCGACGAGTTTCAGAACGCAATCACGGCCAGCCACGACGGCACCAGTGACTTCAATGTCATCGACCGGCTCCGCGACTGCATGCTGATGCTGATCGTTTCTGCCCAGGCCTTCGAGTCGCTCGTGCCTCCGCAGACGAAGGAGCAGGCCGAGGTTCTCGCCCTGAATCTCAAGAACCTCGTCATGTATCGGGCCGCTTCCGAGGCCGACGCTCTCCGGTGTGCCAACGCCCTCGGCAAGCATTGGATCGAGCGCGCGACCCGCACGGTTCATTTCGACCACACAGCCCGCACCTACCATCGGGTGGAGGAGTATCGCATCAAGCCGCACGAGTTTCGGCGCCTGCCAGACCACACGGCGGTGGTCCGCCATTGCACCAATGGCTTCAGAAAAGTCTGTCTTCGCCCGGCCTAACGCCTCAGCCTTATCCGCCACTTTGATGAACCCCAGCGAGAGCCCTGAAGTCACTGTCCAATCCCTGCTCGCACTCCGGAAGGAGAACGATGCGGTCAGGCTCATTACGGAACGCCTTCGGGTGAAGGAGATGGGACCAGCCGACCACATCCGAACGAAGCATGAAGTCAAAACGTTCGTAACATCGGGTGACCATGCGATGGCAGAATCTTTGCTAAGGTGCGCCCGGGATCGCCGAGAATTGAGCCAAAGTATTGCCATCAAGAGTAGCCAAAGGCGCGGCCAGCGTATGACTGAGTGACCTAAAGCCCGTTCGATGCAGCGTCGCAGCGCAAAGACGCTACATAAGACTTTCTGCATAATATGCTATCGAGGTGTGCTAGCCACTATCGGCGGCTGACCGACTGGCCAGGGCAAAGCCCCCAAAATAGCCTCCCGCGCAGTCAGAGCACCCCATCCTAGTCGATTTCTAGGAAAATGGCATATCGCGGCACCAGACAATGCGCCCTTTGTAGAGAACGAAATGGCTTCGGCAGCCGACGGTTCTCCAAACCGATGGCAAGAGACTGACCGTGCCGTTGCGGTGACGCCGCACGCGCCAAGTGGGCCGACTATCGGGCGCCAAGCTGAGATGGATAGTGGACCGGCAGCCACACGGACACACCATCGCCGCCGCCCACATGCAGTCGTCGTCTCCGATCAGATAGAGTCTTTTTTCCTGCAAAACATCTGGCAAGCTCTCGACCCGTTCCCATCGAAATTGCTCAGCGCCATCTTTCGTCTTCCGGAAGATGCGTTCGAGCCAGCGAAGAAATTCCTGAGTCATGACAATTCGGCGTTGTCGAGCAGTGGACGACAGTCGCCACGCCCGGCCCGTTTGGCCAGGAAGGGGCAAGGGTGGCCATCATCGACCCTTAGCCACGCGCCATCGGCCAGGGAAAAAGTCTGCGCACGAAATTCCCTGTTGGCATCACGTCGGAACGGATGAATCCGAGCCAGCATCTCGTTCACCGCATGACTCGCCGCAAAACCGTTGATGCTGATGACGGCCGGGCTATCGACATTTACGCCCTGAATGTAGCCTTCCTTCCGCAAGGCCGCGTATTGACCGGGAGAGCGCCGACGTAGCGATTCAGCGCGCACCTGCTCAGCAGTGATGACGCGGCGGCTGAGGAGGCTTGAGCCGTCGGGAATCAAATAGTGAACCGCGGCGCAGATTTGTTGCACGCTGCCTTTCCCATCCGCTTGCAGGAGCACACCCACATCGACGTAGGGAATGATGTAAAAGGCAGCGACCCGATTCAGCGCGTCCCGGCCGTCGGCAGAATCGACGCAACCGAACAGAAAATCACAGTCCGCCAATGAGTGGACAACTTTGCGCTGAAGAATGTCTGTCTGATAACTCGTCACCTTCGTGCCAAGGCCCAGCCGTTGGATGGCACGGGCGAACACCTTCACTTTGGGGCGCGCCGCCGCGGCGTCGCTCGCCACGCTATTGAGGATACGGTTGAGGTTCTTCCGCTCGATCACATCGGGATCAACGAGCACGAGTTCGCCAACACCGAGTCGAGACAGCATTTCGACGACCCAGCTTCCCGTGCCGGAGCAACCCACGACGCCAACCCGCATTTTCGAGAGCATCGAGACCGTTCTGGCACCGAATGCCTGCTGCGTCCGCAGGAAGGCTTCATCAAACGGTGCGCCTTTAGTCGAACGACCGTCCTCAAAGGCGACGACTTCATCGCCCACGACCACCACGCGAGCGATTTTCGAAAATCGACCGTCATCCCCGAGGAGACGCGCGAAGATTTTTCCCTCGGGCAGCATCACGGCGCTCGCATGGCCGATTTCGTTCGGCGCGAGCTTGAGCAAGCTCCCGAGCAAGGCACGGTCGGCTTTGTCATCCAGGCCAGAAAACCGGGGAAATCCCGACGGATGACTGTGGATTTTAAGCACAACCATCTTTTTTCTCGCGGCCTCCGAGAAGAGCGCCACCTGTGGTTCGGTCGGCCAAACGACGGAATCCGCACTCCGCTCGGTGCAATTTTCGTCCGGCACGGCATTGATCCGATGCATGCAGAGCACGGTGCGTTGGGCGCTACGATGCGTGCCGCAGAGCGCCACCGCGACCGATTCCTTGCCGTCACCGGGAAAGAGGGTTCGCTTAAGTTGCTCGTGCTGGGTCGCCGTAAGGCGAAGAATGATCTCGTGCTGAAGGAGCATTAGTTTGCAGCGGCCTCCAGCCACCGATGGATGAGGACAATATGAGTCGAGACGCTATGCACGCCCGGCACCCAGGAGTAATGCCGGGACCACCGCTGCCACTGCTTGCCGTCAATCGGCTGCATGCACTGAGTTTGCCCGATAGTCTTCCCGTCGAGCCTTGCAAGATGGGGAAAGAAATAGGCCATATCGAGGCCGGCGGTCGGATAACTGGGCGGAATCTGCACGGCAACCGACCCCGTGCGATGGTTGAAGCCCTCACGAAAAGGCATCTCGTGCAGGAGCAACCATTGGTTGCCCCCGTCACGGACCGTTTCCCATGGGATGCCCAAGGCGTTGAGGCTTTCCTCGTCCTCCTCGGGCAAAGAAAAATCATGCCTCATAGGTTTCAACCCTCCTGCACCTGACGCGGCAGGGTGTTGAAACGCTCGATGCCGGGCGTGGTGAAATCCACGACATCCGACAGGCCGATGGTCTTGATCACGCCTCCCCGAAGCTTTTGGGTAAGAATGTAATTTTCCGGGGGTGTTTTACCGGCGAGTTTCAGCAACTCGGCACCGGTCATCGAGCCTTGGTTCACGACGTAGTATTGGTCATCGATGCGAATGCGGTAACGCTTGGCTTTCGACGGCTTTCCGCCCGCTTTAGCGACCTGCTCCAGATCGACTTCATCGACGAGACCGGCCTCGGGGCCGGCGTTGGGTTGATTCTTGTCTGACATAGTGTTGCCTCGGTTAATAGTTTGAAAGAGAGGACTGATTGTCCTTCACCCCTACAACGGGACCCCGTTACACGCCGCTCTTCACCGATCCCCTGTAACGCCTTCTCGTTAGAATAGTGATGAACGGTTTATCCCTCCCAAAGCTTCAGCGAGAGCCTCCCGAACGCGCGGCAAACAAAGTAGTCATGGAAAACGAGACGGATGAATCCCTGGTGACCTACATGGGATTCGATGACGACGAGCCCGTCATGGCGGAAGACGCCGCGGCCGAGCTGTATCGTCGCCACTCTAAAAAGATGACCGGCTGGTGCGCGAAAAGCTTTCTTCTCTACCGCCAGAATCATGAGGATTTGGTTAAGAAAACATTCCAGAAGGCTCTCCGCGCGGCGAAGAAGTTTGGGCCGTTAAGAAAGGAACTCTCCGACGCGGAGAAAACCAGGCACGTCAAATTCTGGCTCTATTGTATTCTGAAGAACGTCTGCATCGACGCCTATCGCAGCGAATACGCCGAGCGCGAAGAGCGTTGTGAATTCGATGTCGAGACTGTGGGGGCCGTTGTGGCGCTCGACCCGGTGGACACCGAAGCGGCCGAGCCCCCGACCCACCGCCGAGTCGCACTCATTCGTGAGTTCGTTTCAGGCCTGGCACCCCACGACCAAGCAATTCTCTACAACACCATGCAGTTTTACGACCGCCGCACCGGGCAAACCGTCATGCCGAAGGCTGTCTTGGAAGCACTCTGCGCCGAGCTGGGTATGACCAAGATTTCACTTCGAACTCAACGCTCCCGCCTCTTGGAGCGCATGAAGCAACACGTGCTCGATAACGAGTAATCCCCATCGTCCGCCAATGCCCCGTCAGCACCCGAAAGACATGAACAAGCCCATTCCAATGAACAAAGCCACCCTCGCCGCCACGAAGCGTGCCCTGCGCGACATGATGAAACAGGACGGCCTCGCCTTTCCCGAAACGCCGGAAGACATCGATCGCATCGAAGCCGCAGTCGACGATTCCCGACTGCCCACGCCCGACGTGAATAGCTTTCGGCAGTTTTTGCAGGGCAAGAAGAGCGACCGGCCAGTCGAAGCTTCTAAGATCCTTCCGTTTGAAAGCGCGGCGCTCGCGAAAGATCTCGCCTTGGCTGCCCGCAACGGCGGCGAGATCGATGCAGAAGTCCGCCAGCGCATGGACGAGCACCGCGCCGCTGCCGAAGCAAAGGCCAAGAAAAAACGATAATGGCCTACACGGAGTTGAGCGTTACCCGGCGGCGCTGGATCGCCGACCTCGCGGAAACCGCCTTTGCGGATACCGGGAGCATCATTCCAGTGCAACCAACGCCGCTCATCGAGGATCAGGGAATCACATTTTCGACCGGCGACTATGGGAACGCTTTTGACGGCGTGCTCGAACACCGGAGCGGGCAGTTTCACATTTACTGCAACGTGCGGGAAACGGATTACCCAGGTTCAACCCGAGCACGCTTCACCATCGGCCACGAACTTGGTCACTACTTCATCGACGAACACCGGAACGCACTCGCATCCGGCCGGGTTCCCGCGCACCGGTCGTTCATCGACAAGGCGGGAAACTCCGTGATCGAAACGGAAGCCAACACATTTTCTTCCCACCTGCTGATGCCGCAGCACGATTTCAGAAAAGCGGCGACAAAAGAGAAGCCCGGCCTCCAAGGTCTCCTCAATCTGAGCAGCACCTTCAACGTCTCAGCACAGGCGACAGCCATCCGTTACGTCGAGGAATGTCCGGTGCCATGTGCGGCGATGATGTTCCGGCCCGGCAAACGACCGTGGCCCGCGATTTCTCCGACGTTACGAAAACTTGGCTACGATTATGGCAATGCACCAGAAGTCACCGCCCTACCGGAGGGCTTCGCATCCAGAACCGCCCACGAAGCGATTTCGGGTGGAGGCCTGAGCCCCGTTTTTGAAGCGCCATCAACCGCGAGCTTCTGGTTCGCGCATGTCACGACTTCGTCGCAGCGAAACTGTGTGATCGTTGAACAGGCGGTGCGGCTCGGCCCTTTCGGGGTTCTCACTTTGCTGCTGTTTCCCCGACTCTGTTGATGCAGCCGTTTCGAGCAATTTGACCAAGCAATAGATTCTTATGTCCTACGATGTTACTATGCTCCGCGCCATCTATGAACGCACAGACGGGTATTGCCATATCTGTCACTGCAAGTTGTCGTTCAAAAACTACGCATCATTTGGGAATCGCGGATCATGGGAGGTAGAGCATTCCCGTCCACGCGCATGTGGCGGCACCGATCATCGAAACAATCTATATCCGGCGTGTATTCGCTGCAATCGGGACAAGAGCAATTTCACCACTCGAACCGCACGAAAGTGGAATGGCACAAGGCGCGCCCCCTACTCGAAAGCGACAAAAAGCAAAATGCGTGATGACAACGCTACCGCAGGCGGAGTGCTCGGTGGTTTACTCGGGTTGGTTGGCGGTCCCGTTGGAGCCGCCATCGGGGCCGCCGTAGGAGCCTCGATTGGGCGAAGCATCAAGCCACCGAAAGTTTAGCGAGACAGGCTGGGGCGGTCATCAATCCAATCGATCAGGGCACGGGGATGTGTCTTTTTCCCGCGGTCGAGTTGGCGTCTCGCCCTCCCCATTCCAGCGGGGACACCCCGCAACGCCCCTACGTCGGCCAAGGCTGGCTTGAATAGCACGAGCGGGACCGGCCACCGCTTCGGTGCTCCGCTTCGACTTCAGCTCTGGCCAGGCGTTGCGGGCGGAGACGGCTTGGCCCCGCGCTCATGCCGGCGCCGACTCCTTCCTTCACTCCCGGCCTGTCGCCTCCGCTCCGCTCGCTCCCACACCAACGCGCCGTCCGGCCCCGCTCGACCCGTGGTGTGACGCTCAGATGCCGCTGGGGCTTATCTCACTGCCCGCCGCCTCGATTGTATCTTTGCCCGTCAAGCTCCTCCTCGCTTCGCTGCGGTCCAGCTTGACTGGCAGGAAGGAGGGCGGCTGTTCCGGGCAGTTGAAGAGTGGCTGATTCGAGGAAGGCTTCTGTTCCCGTGTTTTCGGGAGCCGCGCTGCCGCTTTTTCGGTAGGTGCGCGCCGCTGCAATCCGCCAGACGCCCACTTGAATCGCAGATGTCGGTTGGCGTCAGGCCAGCCGGCATCATCACGAATCCATCCCAAAGCCGGCCCGACCGGCACCTCTCATCATGAACAACGGAACCTCTGATACACCATCGACCGATCGCCCCACCATCTCAGCCCGCAACGCCCGTCCGTTAGCATACGCCGACGACCTCGAAACCTTGAAGCGCGAACTCATGAAGGCCGAGGTCCGCCTGGCAAAGGCCCGCGCTACCGTCACTACCGCCGAGATCGACATCAAGGTCCTCAACACCCAACTGAAAGCAGCTACAAAATAGCCGAGACACCGATGCGCCGATCCGCAGAGTCTACTTCCCGACTACCGGGTCGCAGTGAACGACACTGCCGCCGACGCGTTTGGTGCGGCAACCATGCTCATCGCGTCAATCTCTCACTGCCTGGCTCCGGTGCCGAGACGTGTGCGGTTTGCTCGGCGCACTCACACCTGTAGATGTTGGCGGCAAATCGGCGCCTCGTAAAGCGAGGCGACAAACAGTAGTAACCGCATCCGGTCGAGAGCAAGGTGACCAGCGCCATCAGCGGCTTGCCCGCGCCAAGGGCCTTCGCCCCGAAAATGCCCAGATAAACGCCCAGCATCGGCGAGCCGCAGCAGCCGATGAGAAAACAGCCGCCCGCCATCAGCACCGCCACCAAAGAAATGCTTCCGACCGCACCCGTCGCCATCGCCGCGCGACGCTGGCGCACAAACTGCGTGATAGCCCATATTCCGAACGTCGCGGCCAGCGCATACGAAAACCCGGCGAAATAGTCCTGCGCCCGCAGGTAAGGTTGGAAGCCCCAGAACCCATCGTCCATGATGCCGGTGTCCGCCCAACCCGCCGCCGGCAGCCGGCTGACATGACGAACATAGAAGGCGTGAGACACAAACACCGCGACGAAGATCGCGGGCGGAAACCAACGCAACCAACGCGAAGCTGCTTTTTGATTGGGCGCAGCCTCGCTCATTGCCGGCTGACTTTTTCCACGATGAAGGCGTAGCCCTTTTGCTCCTTCACCAGGTCCCCGTCTACCTGCACCTTCTCCTTCACCTTGGGCGCCGCGCCTGCCCATCGGACGGCGATCTTGATCGGCTCGTCTGTCGCCAAGCACGCAAACCCCTCCTCCTGATATTCCTTCAGATCCATGAGGACAAAGCCTTTCCCCGGCGTGACGACGCCAACCACGCCGGTCAGCGCCAGACGTCCCAAGTGTGCCGCCGGGTCGGCGGCTACGTCCCGAACCGGCGGCGATGGCGTCTTGGACGGCTGGGAGTCAGCGGCACTCGCCCATACCAATGGGGCGATGAGGAGCGTCAGAGCGGCGGCGATTATCGGATTTTTCATAGCTTGTTTTCCTCGCAGGGTCCGTCGCAGCCGCAATCCGGCCGTTGGGTTGCAGGCTCGACCGACATTTCCTGCGCCGAGCCCGGACCGCCCTCTTTGCAGGAGTCGCCGCAGGCGCAACTGGACTGTTTGGCTGAACCTTCTTTTTCGACTTCCGGAGCGGCGTCTTGCACGAACGGCCCACCAGTCAGCAAGGCCTGTTCTGCCCGAGCCAGCTCCCGGCCGAGATAAGCCGAATGGTCGAGGCGGGAAATCAGTTTCTTTTCGATCGCCGGAACATACAGCTCGGCCGGCGACCGCCCTTCGACGACCGCATCAAGCACACCGTCGTTGCGGTAGTGCTCCAACTGCAGCAGCCCGCGCTTCCGGTCCGGGTAGACTACGAAATAGCCGGCGGGATCGGAGACCATCCGCGCAGGCAGGTAGCCGGCAACCACATTCACGGGACGCGTGCCCCCAAACGGTTCGGCCGGACCGGGGTTCTTTTCCGCGCAGGTCTTTGCCGCCTCCACGATTCGGGGCACTTCGACTTCTCCAATCAGATTGACGACTTCCACCGAACGCCGGAAATGCTCCACCGCCTCGCGGCTCAGGTTGCGCAGCAGGGGCCGCTTCCCGGGCGCGCCAACGATGCGCATCCGGTCGTCCACCCCCGACCGCGCCAGAGCGAGCAGCGACTGCCCCGGCAGGTGGCCGATGGCCTGCCGCGAATCCATTCCGCACAGCACGAGAAAGCGGATGTTGGGATTGGCCAGAGTATTCTGGATGAGTCGCTCAATGCCGAGGTTTTCCGTCTGCAGCGTTCCTACTATCGCAACGTCACCCGCCCCGTTGGCGGCGACGTGGTTCATCAGCGTTTCATCGGTCAGGGTGCAGACGGCGACCGGTGCATGGTAACGCGACGTTTGGTAGGAACCAGGAAGCGCCGGCCATCCTTCACGCATCTTCGCCGGCTCCGCCGGACACGCATCGCCCTCGACGCCGAGCGCGTTGATCGCCAGTGCCGGCCAGCAGATTTCACAACCCAGGCAGTCGTAACGCGTCGGCTGCAGGCGCGAGCGGGCCAAGGCAAGCACACTGCCCAGCTCCGCGGAGCCGCCTTCCGGGAAAGCCTCTCCGATCGCACGCAGCGAACTGTGCAGACAACCACATTGCCAGCATTTCTTGGCCGACGCCGCATCGCGCATCTGCCGGGTCGCCGTCACAAAGTCCGGCGGGGTCAGCGTGGCCGCATCTTCGCTCATGGCTGACGCGCCTCCGCATCCTCGGCCAAGCACCACCCACGGTCCAGCAGCTCCGTGACACACGGGTCAATGATGCGATAAATGACTTGGTTGGTCTCGCGACGGGCGGCGACAATCTGCTCCGCCGCCAGACGTTGAAGCTGATTCGAGATGGCCTGGGGCTTCATCCGCAACGCCGCGGCGAGGTCGTTCACGCACAACTCGCCCTCGCGCACCAAGGCGTGGAGCAACCGGAGCCGCGTGTCGTTCGCCAGCACCTTGAAGACCCCGACCAGCCGACGGGCCTCCGGTTTCGAGAGCAGCACTCGTCTGTCGAGCGCGGGTTTAGGCGGGCAGGCTAACGGGTTCGAGCGGGGCACCGAACGCCGCGTGGGCGACAAGGCGATCATGGTATTACACGGTATGGTGTAATAGCTCGGCGTCAAGGGACATCCCGGCGAGGGCGGCAAGCCCACCTTGGTTAGGTGTAAAATCGGGTCAGCGCGTTGGATCAGACCATCCGATGGGGCGATTCACCAAGAAACGCGCACGATCGATGCGGACGACGCAACCGAATGGTAGTGCTCCAGGGACACAGCATGGCGCGACATGGTAGGCAGCCGCTCTTCTCAGAGTGCATTTTCTGGAGTAATGCTCGGGCGACCTCGCCCGTCTTGATCTACGTTACCGAGAAACGCCCGGGCGAGCCGGGCACCGAACATACGATCAATCAAAGAGAAGCTATGAAAACGACCATTCTAACAGGAATCATCATCATCGGAAGCGCTGCGGCTGTATTTGCCGCCAGTCCGAGCGCCACCGATCCGGCAACAAACGACCCGGGTGTTTGGCGCCAAGGCGTGGCGAATGGGCAGGCCCAGGATATGGCAGCCCCATGGAATACGCTGCCCAACGGCAAGACTGCGTGCCCGTGGGCTGTGCCGCATGAAGTTTACGGACGCGGTATTCCCGACAGCCAGCCCCTGCCGAACGTCGACGGAGCAGCCTACAACGCCACGCACTCAAACCGCTGCCATCACTGGTATAGCTGGATGGTTCCCGGGCATAGTGCCCGGTGTGGTCGGCATACCGACAGCATGAAAGGAACTCCCACCGGGTGTTGTTGGTGACGCAAGGTGAGCAGGGCGATAACCCTGCCGCGACCGGAGCCGCCCGGACATCGATTTGCGCCGGGCGAACTCCTGTCCATGGTGCAACGAACGCATCTTGCCATGCACTCGCGATCATCTGCACTATATCAACGAGTTCCCAAGGAATGGAGATTCCATCAGATAATGAGGTCGCGTGCCGGCCTGAGCTTCTAGCACAGGCTAGGGACCGCGACCCCGAAGCCTTGGCCGAACTGTGCACACGTTATTATCCGAAAATCCTCAAATTCATGCGGTATCGGATGGGACCGGATGAAGCGGACGAGCGCTTCCGCGCGGCGGGTGGTGCTTCTCACGAGCGAGGTGTTCGCCAAAGTGATGCGCGCGATTCACCAACAGACTGGAAGATTCGAGCCATGGCTCTATCGCCTCGCCCGCAACGTCATCGTGGACCGCGTGCGTTACCGGCAGGCGCGCCCGGAAATGGAACTCACCGACACGGTGCAGGCATCGCTTGCGAGCCAAACGGTCTCGCCGGACGCGGCTGCGACTCGCGTCGATATCGAGAATGCGCTGACCCACATGAGTGAGGAACACCGCGAACTGTTGACGCTAAAATTCGTGCAGGGTTTGAGTAATGAGGAAATTGGGGAGATCACCGGACAGAATCTCAATGCCATCCGCGTTATGCAATTTCGTGCGCTCAAGGCCATGCGGGTGGTGCTGGAGCGGAAAGGAGCGACATCATGAAGCCGACAATCGAAGAGGCGCTCGACCAGTGCATCGAACAAATCCGCAACGGAGCGAGCATTGAGACGGCGCTGACGGCCTATCCGGAGTTCGCCGACGAACTCAGACCTCTGCTCGCCACGGGCTGCGAGCTCGCGGCCCTGCCCGCCCCACCGCTAACCTTGCATGGGCTCATGCGTAAGCTTTCCCGCGCTGCGAGGCCGGAGTAACGCATCTGCTGCGTTTTCCGACCCCGATTTGGCTGCGCGTGGCCGCCAGCGTCGCAATCGTCTTCTTCGTCGGCTGGGGCGTGACAACCCTTTCAGCACAGGCCACGCCGGGCGATTGGATGTATCCAGTGAAGCGAGCGATCGAGCGCGTCCGGCTGATCCTCGCCGTCAACGCCGACGACGAGGCCGAACTGCGCATCACGTTTTCCGACCGGCGTCTGGCGGAAGCGGTGAAACGGCTCGAGCGGGGGCAAGGCCTGGACGACAATTTGCTGCGCGCCGCGCTAGCGGAAACCAAAAGCGCCTTGGAGGAATCACTGAACGTGAGCCCGCAGGAACGCGCCCGCCTGATCAGCCAGGCAGGTTATCTCACGGCACACCAGAAAAACGTCATCGACGCCCTTGCTTCAACGACGCGACCCGCGGACCGCCCCGTCGCAACCGCCTTTAGCGAAATGTGCGACGAGCGTATGAAATGGATGGAAGGCATGATGCAAGACATGCGCATGAAGCCGCCGTCGTGGTCCGGCAGACGGCAAGGGTGGGAGCAATCGGCCACACCAGATGCGTCCGAACAAACGAACCCGCAGAAAGCGACCGCGCCTTCCAAGCAGCAGATGCGCCGGTGGATGGATGACTGCCCGGATTGGCGCGATTGACGTTCGGACGATGCAGGTCAGCTCGCTACCTGCGCCGAAAAACCACGAATCTATTGGTTCTAATCGACAACCGAGAATGCATCATGCTGGTCGCCTGATTCGCTCCATCTGCTCCAAATCCAACTGGACTGATGCTCAATAGGGGAAGACGACGGCCCATTAGGCGGAGGCTTCGTTTCGACCGCTACCCAGCGGCTGCGTCCATCATCGCCGTGATCTCACGTTCAACCTCTTGAGCCACCGCCTCCAGGCCGGGAGCGCCGAAAAGCCCGAGGGTCTCGGTTGGCAGGAGAGTCGCCAACATGGTCTTGCCTCCCTCCTCATAAAGCGAAATCCGGCACGGCAGCGCGGTGGAGATGCGCATATCGCTTTCGAGGACCTGCTTTGCCTTCTGGGGATTGCAGACTTCGTAGATGCGACAGGGACGAGCGAAATCAACACCCTTCTCGCGCATCTTCGCCTGAAGGTCCAAGATGGCGATCACGCCGAACTTCCGAGCCTTGACGGCCTCTTCCAACCGTTTGCCCACTGCATCCAGGCTTCCTTTTGCTTCCCGCAGCACGACGATGTTCATCGAGTTCCTTTAGTTAACGTTCCGGCACGAGCAACGCGCAGCAGTATATCATCAATAGATGACATATGCCAGAACTGTTGTTGCGGGCCGCAACCGAATGCGCTGGGCCGACCGACGAGGGAGCGCATGATTATTATGCGCCCAACGCCCGCGACGCACCTTCTTCCGGCACGGAGGCCTGCAGAAGCCGCAGCGCATTGCCCACGACCAGCAGTGTCGCGCCCGTGTCGGCGAGGATGGCGAGCCACAGGCTGGCATAGCCGAGCAGCGCGAGCACGAGAAACAGGGCCTTAAGGCCAAGGGCGAACGCGATGTTGAAACGGATGATGCCAAGCGTGCGCTGTCCGAGGCGAATGGTCTCGGCGATTTTGCCCAGATCGTCCTTCATCAGCGCAATGTCCGCCGTCTCAATGGCGGCGTCCGTGCCGGCGGCGCCCATGGCGATGCCGACGGTCGCCGTGGCCATGGCCGGGGCATCGTTCACGCCGTCGCCCACCATGCCAACGGAGCCGTGCTTCTCCCGGAGCGTTTTCACCGCCGCGACCTTGTCGTCGGGCAGCAAATCGCCGCGGGCCTCGTCAATGCCCACCTGCTTCGCGATGGAATTCACCGTGCGCTGATTGTCGCCGCTCAGCATCACGACCGAGGCAATCCCCGCCTTGTGCAGCGCGCGAACCGCGCCGCCGGCGTTGGCCCGCACCGTGTCGCCAATGCCGATGATGCCGGAAACTTCTCCCGCGCAATCATCGTGCGGTCGGTGTCCGACAACAACCACCGACTGCCCTTTGCCTTCAATTGCTGAAAGCCGGCGCTCTACATCCTCGGAACACACCCCGAGTTCATGCGTGAAACGGTGATTGCCGACAAAATAGGCGTGGCCGTCGATTACACCCTCAGCCCCGCGACCGCTGCGCGCTTGAAAATTTGCGGCGCGTGGGAAGTCAACTCCTCGTTGTTTGACGTGCTCGACCACGGCCAGCGCCAGCGGGTGCGACGAATGCACGTCGATCGCGGCCGCGATGCGGAGGATTTCCCGCTCGGATTTCTGGTTCAGCATTTCGACTCCCTGCACCGTCGGCTTTCCCTCAGTGATCGTGCCGGTCTTGTCCACAGCCAGCGCCCTCAACTTGGCGATGGATTCGAGGTGCGCGCCACCCTTCACCAACACGCCGCGCCGCGCAAGCGCGGTAATGCCGGCGACGATGCTGACCGGCGTGGAAATCACCAATGCACACGGACAAGCGATGATGAGCAGCACGCACGCGCGATAAAGCCACTCTGTCCACGCGCCGCCGAAAAACAGTGGCGGGACCAAAAACACGAGCACGGCCAGCACGGTGACAACCGGGGTGTAGTAGTGGGCAAAGACATCGACGAAGCGTTGCGTCGGTGCCTTCTGTTCCTGTGCTTCTTCGACCAGACGGATGATGCGTGCCAGCGTTGTATCACCCGCAGTCTTCGTGACGCGGATTTCAAGCGAACCCTCGCCGTTGATTGTCCCAGCGAAAACCGTGTCGCCATTCTTTTTGTCCACCGGCACCGATTCGCCCGTGATCGGGGCCTGATTGACGGCGGACTCCCCCGCGATGACTTCGCCATCGAGCGGAATGTTCATTCCGGATTTCACTGCGATGGTTTCGCCCGGCGCCACCTCCTCGACCGAAACCTCAACAAAACGCCCTTCGCGTTTTACCGCCGCGACCTTGGGCGCGAGGTCGAGCAACGCCTCGACCGCACGATGCGACCGGCGCTCGGCCCAGCCTTCGAGCCATTCGGCCAAGCCGAACAGGAAAACAACCGTGGCCGCTTCCGCCCATTCGCCGACGACGGTCGCGCCGGTGACGGCGACGAGCATCAGGAGGTTCATGTCGGGCCGCAGCCGGAGCACAGCGCGCCAAGCCTTCGGCAATAAAAACCATCCGCCCGCCAGCATCGCCGTACCGAACAATACCTGGCTCGCCCGAGCTGGTGCAACTTGCGTCCAGCGGCCGATGAGCCCGACGCCGACGAGGATGCCGGACAACACCAGACTCCGTGTTTCCCATTCCGAGGAGCCGTGATCGCATCCACATTGGCCGCCCCGATGCGAATGAGGATCTTCCTCTGCGGGACTATCAGTCTTGGGGTTCATGTTACAGGAATGCCGGCAACGTCGCAGGCTTAGAATCCAAAACAATGCAACGCGAACACGCCAGCGGATGCAGCCAGACAATAAATCCCGAAGAAGTGCCAGCGCCCGTGTTCCAGCCAACGCGAAAGCCAGCGCAGCGCGAGTAAGCCGGCGAAGAAGCTGAGAACGAGTCCGACCAGACTCAGTCCGAACACGTGCCACCTGGTTCCCGCGGCCAAGACCTCGTTCGATTGTTTTTCGAGAACCCGCACCACCTCGCGCCATACCACCGGGGGCGTGAGAACCACCGCCAGCGCAAAGCTGTATTCCTCCAGTCGCGGCTTCGCCGCGCCGAGAATCAAGCCCGTGGAAATCGTCGCTCCCGAACGCGAAAAACCGCGGAACGGAAGACAAAGCCCCTGCACCGCGCCCATCCAGCCCGCTGCGCGCCATTCGACGCTGCGCTGCTCCGTCCCGGACGCACCGGACCGCAGGCCGGCATAGATGATCAAACCACCCACGACAGCGAGCGCCGCCGCCACCACCGTCAAGTTGCCAAAAATCATCTCGATTTCAGCATTCGGCGTGTTGCGCAGCACGACCTTTTCGATGCCCAGCTTGAGGGGATAGCCGACCAGCGCGGTCAGCAGGGTCGAGAATACAAGCAATGACACGGTGTGGCGGAATGCCGCGAACGAGGAGAAGAATGCCTGCCGCCAGGCTTTCCAGAAGTAGGCGATGACTGCGATCATCGTCCCGCTGTGAAGCATCACCAACAGAAGCGTCATTTCGGGACTCGTCGGATCGAGGCCCATCAGTTTCTCGGCGACCACCACATGCGCCGAACTGGAGACGGGCAACAACTCCGCCATCCCTTGGATCAACGCCAGCACCGCTACTTGGTATAGATTCAGCATGGTTGTCAGCTTCAGCCTCCCGGCTGATTCATGACCGCGCGGATGGATCTGCTCAATCCTGCGAATCCCGTCGTTTCAGGTCGTGGTCGGATCGGCAAACGGTGGCCGAGACGCACCAAGGATTGCATTCGTTGCCGTTCGGGCGAACGGAAAACGACTTTGATTCCGTTGCACACTCAACCTGGCATTCCTGTTGGGCGGCCGGCTTTCGTGCCAGCCAATAGGAACCGATGACCGCGGCTGCGGCCAGCGCCTGGGCGGCGAGCGTCTCGACGGTCGGGAAGACCGCAAACCACAATCCCATCCAATCTGGGATGACGCGAGACAGCCCGGTGACGGGCGTCGTGGGGATCCAGTGCGCAAGCTGCATTTCCTGGGCTTCCTCGCCGACCATGACGAGCAGCACGACGCCAAGCAAAACGCCGGTCAGGACCAGCATTTTCCGGTAGGGAAGCTTTTGATGCGCGATGAAGGTCAACACCGCGACGATTCCCGTCAGCAGGGTTCCCCACAGCACGCCCTGGAGCACGACCGAACCGCCGAGTTTGAGCATGTAACTCTGGAGAAAAAGCACGACCTCGAACCCCTCCCGGTAAAACGAGGAGAACCCGAGCAAGCCAAGCCCCCACAGCAGCCCCACCCGCGAACGTTCGTCGCCAGCCGCTTCCTTGAGCAGCGCCCGTTTGCGCCGATTGTGCAGGCCGATCCAGCCACCCCAATATAGTTTGTGGAAGAACCAGTTCATCACCACCAGCAGGACGATCACGGCCAGGAGCCCGGTCGCTGCCTGCACGTGCAGGGCGGAGAAATTCTCAGCCAAATCAGAGACAATTCCCACGACCACAAACCAGGTAACAAGAGTCGCAAATAAACCGATGCCCGCTCCCACCGCCACCGGCCGCCGGTGTGAACGGTTCTCGCCGACCATGCTGGCGGTGATTGCCGACAAAACGAGAATGCACTCCAACCCCTCGCGGAAAACGAGGACCCCAATGTCCAGGATCGCGACTGCGGGGCTCGCCTTGGCGTCGACCGTCAGGGGGTTCGGATTGCCCGAGGCGGTGATCCCTTGCCAAATGAAAATGGCTATGACCAGCAAGGCGGCTGCGCCGAGGACCGTGCGGACGATGATGGGGCGAAAATTGATCGAGGCGGCATGCGACATATCGGTAAGCGAAGATCGGCAGACGGAGGTTTTTAGTATCAAGCGGCGGCGCTTTTTGGTGTGAATGGTTGTGGACACTGTTCGCAGTCACCGCCGTCTCGTTTGTGTGAGCAACGCGCGAATGTCTGAAGGCGCTGCCCGCTCAGTTGCAGCCCTGCCCGCTCAGTGATCGACGTGGCATACCAGGTCAGAAAAGGGGCGGGCACGCGCAGGATGAGTCCGCAGTCCTCGACATAGATTTCCGCGGAAGGACCTTCCCCGGGGTTGTTCCGGGAAAAACGCGTGCGTCCTTCTCCCACATCGGTCTTGCGAAGGAGTCCCGCAGAACAGAGCCGGGGCAACGCCCGATAGACCGTCGCACGCGACACGCCGGCGTCAAACTCGTGGGCACGGGCAACCAGTTCTTCCGCATCGAAGTAGCCGTCCATCGTCTGGGCAGCCCGGATGATCGCCAAACGCGCCTCGGTAACACGCCATCTGATACGTTGACACCATCCCTCGACATCGAAGGTCGTTGCGGGAGCAGATGCCGACGAGGCCTTGGGTATATGGCGCGTTTCATTTGTTCTCATGGCAGGGGTGGACTTATGAGACCCTGTCTCAGGCATTGCTTGACGCAAGAGAATTTATGCGACTGCGTCGCAATCTCACGATTTCAAGTTCCCCAATTCTCAACTATGCTTGCACGTTTGGGCTCTCGCACGTTCTCAAAACACCTATCACTCGTCGCGTAAAATGTTTATTATAAATATATTAGATTTAGTGCGTTTGCTGGCGTTTATCTGCGTTCTCAATCCATGTGTGTTCGCCGCAAACAATGCGTCTCTCGAAATTTGGATTGATTAACTGCCCGCGAATCCGCGGCGCTGAACACACTCCATTTTTTGGCGGTAGAAGTCGGTTTGAATGTCGACAACCCGGCGCATTTGCTTCCTCGCTGGCACTTCGGCATAGAATTTCGGCGCATCTGAATCCGCCGCCCGCATGAATCACGACCACAGTTCCTCGCCGGCATTCTGGGACCAGCGTTATGCCGCCGGCAAAACCCCGTGGGACCAGCACGGCGCACCCGTCCGCCTGCTCGAATACCTGCGGCGCACGCCTGTGACCGGCCGTGCCTTTGTGCCGGGTTGCGGTTCTGGCTATGAAATTCGGACACTCCACGGGCATGGCTGGCCGGTTGTCGGTCTCGACTTTAGCCCCGCCGCCGTAGGTCGGTGTCGAAGTGAACTCGGATCGCTGAAGCATCTCGTGCGCGTGGGCGATTTCTTCTCTCCAACGCCCGACCTCGCAGATTTTGCCCTCGTTTACGAACGCACTTTTCTCTGCGCCCTGCCACCAGAGTTGCACGCGCCTTACGCCCGCCGGATGGCGGAACTCATCGTCCCCGGCGGAGTGCTTTGCGGGTTTTTCTTTTTCGGCCCCGAGGACGAACCACCACCGTATCCGCTCTCCCAAGAGCAATTCGATGCCTTGCTCGGTGATGCCTTTGAACGGATCGAAGACCTGCCCGTGCCCGATTCCCTGCCGCTGTATGCCGGCAAGGAACGCTGGCATGTCTGGCGCCGACGCTGATTGTCGGTCGCCGTTCCTATCGGGCAGGCAGGCAAGAGGCGCTTCTTCGATGCCGAGCTCGAAATGGCGTGCATATCTTTGCCGAGAGGAGGCACAACCGCATGGTGTTCTAATTCGTGGGCCGAGATCCTCATGACGACGCTCGCTGCGCTCGAATTCTTTCAGCTCTGCCCCGTCCGGTAGCGCCCCATTTTATGGGCGGTCAAGGTAGTATCGCGGCGCGATCTCCACCCCGCGCAAACACTCCGCTTCCCCCTCGTTGGTGCCACGGCGGCACGCTTCCTCGGCGCTCCATCCAGCGCTTTGACTTTCGCCCAACCCGAGCGGGCGCTCAAACGGGCAGCACCCGCGATCACTCGACACGACGTTGAGTAAGGGTAACGCGGCTCGCGCGAGCGCTCACCATGCGCGTTTATGAAGCCAAGCTCGTCTACTCCCTTGTTTCCCTCGGCGAGGATGTTCGTCTGGATCGTCCCGAGAAGGTCGTCAGCTACCTCAATTCCGCCTTCGAGGAGAACCCCATGCAGGAAGCATTCTACTGCGTGTATCTCGACCGCAAGAATCACCCCATCGGCCGGCACCTCGTCACGTTGGGAACGGCAACGTCCACGTTGGCAGCCCCGCGCGAAGTGTTCCGCGGAGCGATCCTGGCGGGAGCCACGGCATTGGTCGTCGCGCATAATCATCCCTCCGGCGATCCGGCCCCCAGCGCGGCCGACGTTCAGATCACCCGGGTGCTCCGGGAAGCCGCCAAGATTATCGACATCGAACTCACCGACCACGTAATCGTCGGCGACAAGAAAGCCGATCCGCAAGGCGTCGGCCACTATTCCTTCCGCGCCGCAGGCCTCCTCTAGCAGGCTCGACGCACACGGGGGCGCAATATGGCCGGCACTATCGAGATTCGTGGTGCAATTGCGCATGCTCCAGCGGATAGTCAGCAAATGCACCCACCTCCGGCCGTCTTTTACTCGTGGCAGAGCGATCTACCATCGAAGACAAATCGCACGCTGATTGAAGACGCCATCGAGCAGGCGGTGAAGAAGCTAAAAATCAGTGCCCAGCGGTCGCTCCGATTGGATTCGGACACGATGGACGAACCGGGTTCCCCCAATATCCCCGCCGTGATTTTTTGCAAAATCCCCACAACGGCGATTTTCGTCGGAGACGTCAGTATCGTTCATGCGGAAAAGCCAGACAAAGAGCGGCGCAGCCCGAATCCGAATGTGCTGATCGAACTAGGTTTCGCGGCGCACGCGATTGGTTGGCGTCGGATAATTACGGTAATGAACTCCTTTTTCGGCGACGCGGCGCTCCTGCCTTTCGACCTGCAACAACACAAGTTCCCGATCACGTTCCGGTCCGCTCCGGAAGACACCGAAAGAGCCCCCGTGCGGAGCAAGCTAGCCGCCGAATTGGAAGTCCGCATCGCTCAGGTTTTGGCTTCCGATCATCTGGAAGCGGTTCGCATGGCGCAGAGGCTGGATCGCAGGTCGCTGATATTCCTGCTCGGAATGAAGCAGAAAGCCGCGCCGTTTTTCAGCGATGATGACGGGAAGTATGAAGATGAAATCCAGCGGCTGCTTGACGCGCGAATCGTCTATTTGAATCCCGGTGCCGGCGGTTATGCGTATCACTGGACTTACCTGGGCGAGCTTGCCCGCGATCTCTGTCACAAGGCCGTCGTGGAAAAGGGCCAAGTAGAGGGATTCTAACCGGGATAGCTTAGCCGGGGAAAGGTCTTTCCCCGCCGGTTGATTAACAGCGGATGGGAACCCATGCCTCCGGGATTGGCCCATTCGGGCACGCCGTCCGGCCAGCCATAGAGATGGTTCGGTTCCAACCCGAGGCCGTAGAGCCAGCACAGGAACGGCTCTACAAGCGGCGCGTTCACCGTCACTTTGTGTGCTTGGGTTTGATGCACCAACTCGCGCAGGCGCGGAGGCAGGGGCACGGCGTTCTGGCCGAAATAGAAATAGTGCCGCGACACGAGCACGTTCTCCCCGCTGAGATCGGTCGCCACGTGCTGCGCCGCATGCAACCCGGCCCGCTGCACCGGCGCGCCGCCGGAGAAATCGTAGATACAGTCTCCTAGCCGGTCCGACATTATGGCGCTTTGCGGATTGGGCACGCGATGAGGCCAGTGGGTCGGAGCCAGCCGGTCGTAATCCCGGAGCGTGAGCACTTGGTCCACACGCATCGCGCAGACCATTCGGCCAGCCAGATTGCCGCTTGGCGCGCGCTTCGATCCGAGGCCCACGACCCAATCGCCGACCGCCGCTTTGCGGCGAATCTGGGGTTTGCAGATCGCGAGCGTGCAGAGGCCTCGAAAGGGATTCGGGGCCGCGCCGTCGTCGCGTAGGATGGTATAGGAAAAGAGCCGGGGCATGCCCGCCTCAATACCTGGCCCAGCCGTCACCGGCAATGCCCGCCGCCGGCTAGGCGGCGGGGGCCACCGGCACGACGGGCACCAGCTTGCCCGACTCCTCGGCGATCCGGGCGAGGAGTTCATCCCGAATCTTCCGCCACGTTTTCGGCTTCATCGCCTTGAGGTGCATTGCGAGTTCCGGGTGCTCCAGCGGCTTCGTTCCGCTGCCGCCGCCGAGGATCACGGGGAGCTTGTTCGTGAGGGCGCGCCGGAATTCCTCCCGGCCCGGTTGAAAATAGTGCTTCATCACGATGCCGGCCGTCCTGTGCCCCGTGACCTTCTTGACGATTTCGAGCGGCACGCCCGCGGTGAGCGCGAGCGTTACCCACGTTACGCGGAACGAGTGGAAATCGCGCACGGACGCCTTGCGCAGACCAGTCGGACGGGCCTGCGAGGTCTCGCCACGGTTACGGGCCTTTTCCTCGTCCGTTGCGATGTCATCGAGGTCCAGGAAACCCGCCGCGCGCATAACCTTTTTGAAACGATATGTGATGTTGTCAGGGTTCGTCTGATACTTCGTCGCCTGTTCTGGAAAAATGTAGGGGCTGTCGTTGGGTTCCAGCTTCGTGAGGACCTCTTGCAGCAGCGGAAAAATTGGAATTTGGACCAGCTCGCCAGTCTTTGAAGTTTTGACCTTCACGAAGCGCGCTGGCAAATCGACAGCGGTCTTGAGTAGCAAGCAACAGTCGCCGCGACGCATTGCGGTGCAAAGCGAGGCAACGACAACCGGGTAGATGAAAGGATCGTCCTTTGCGGCCTTAACAATCTCCGCAAGGTCTTCCTCGGAGTAAGGCTTCCGGAACACCGTGTCCTCCTCTTTGGTGGGCAGCCCAAGGAAGGGATTTTTCGGAATACCCGCCTCGTCCTTCAACGCTTCAAAGCAGGAGCGCAGGAAAATCAGCGTGTTGTTGTAGGTCTTGCCCGCAACGCCCCGAGCCTCGACTTTGGCGAAATACGCGCGGGCCATGCTTGGTTGCACATCCGCCATCTCCCGGACTGCCGGATGATGGGTGCTGAGGAAGGAGACAAAATCGGCCATCCAACTCTCGGCTTGTGAGACATAGCGCGGGCTAAGAGCCCGACGACGAGGTAGCGCTTTCCAGCGGGCACCCGCATCGGACAAAGGAATCGATCCCACCCGCGTCCCGGTCCGGATCTCGTGAATGGTTTGGACCAGCTCTTCCGCGGTGCTGCGCTTTTTGAGGTCCAACTGGAGCTTTTCGAGCGCGGCCTGCGCTTTGGCACGGGACCGCTCAAATGTGAGGTCGCCCTGTTCGGCGAGGGAAGCTGGGATGACACCCTTCACTTCCACGCCAAGATTCTTGCCGATTTTTCGCCCGTTCACTTCGACCCGCCCATACCACCATTTGCTTCTACCGCGTTGTAATTCCAAGGCCATGACTTCCTCCGTTGTTTCAAGGTTAATGCGACCCTGTGAAACCCAGAGCAACGGAGTGAGACTCCCGAAATCGCGGTAGACGTAGTTTCAGACGTAGTTGGCCAGAAAAGATCCTAACCAACGATTCCGAAGCACATTAAGTGCAGGCTCATAACCTGAAGGTTCTTGGTTCAAATCCAAGCCCTGCACCCAATTTTAAAGCCCCGTAATCAACCGATTACGGGGCTTTTTGTTTCTATCCCCTAGATGCGGAAACGCTTCAAGGTCCATTCTGGGGGTCTGAACTAAACCACCGGATGCGATTCCCGGCCGAAATCGCTGCCAACAGACGGGTTATTGTCGAGTGGTCGGGCCTGAGAAAAATGGCCACGGGAGTCTTTTAAACGGAGAACCGCAGAGATATAAAACCGCGTTCAAACGAGACACCGTGAGGCTGATGATCTGGCGAGGAATATGCGCGCCGTTTCAGCCAAAATCAGCATAAAAACTATCGAATTAACCTAAAATAGGGTATTCCGATCGACATTAATACGACCTCGTCGAGCCGAAATTACAGCCTCTATTCCCTAATCAGTCCTCCCCAGCAACTCCCCCCCCAGCTACCCGCTTCCGTCCTTATCATGCTTTGCCATCCCCAACTTTATTTAGCGCTTCTCGTCGCATCTACCGCCCTCTCCGCCCAAACCGAAACTGTGTTTTCTCCGACCCGCAGCGTCATTTACAAACAGGTAGGTGACGTGGCGCTCCACCTCCACATCTTCGAACCTGAAGCGACCTCTCGGGATGTCTCGGAGCGTCCTGCCATCGTGTTCTTTTTCGGCGGGGGATGGAAACATGGATCGGCCGATCAATTCTACCCTCAAGCTCAGGCACTTGCCGCCCAAGGAGTCGTCGCCCTCTCCGCCGACTACCGGGTCGAAGATCGGGACGGGGTCGCTCCTCGCGTTTGTGTCGAAGACGCTCGCTCATGCCTGCGCTGGGTGCGCGCCCACGCCGCCGAACTAGGAATCGACCCTGCACGTATCGCCGCCGGAGGCGGCTCGGCCGGCGGACATATCGCGGCATCAACCGCATTGGTCGAAAGTTTTGACGACCCGCTCGACGACCTTGGCACGTCCTGCCGTCCCGATGCGTTGGTGCTCTTCAACCCTGTTCTCGACAACGGACCCGATGGCTATGGCTACAACCGCGTTAAGGAGGATTTTCCGCGCATCTCACCCGCTCATCAAGTCAGCGCAGGTTGGCCACCCACGCTGATCATGCTGGGGTCCGAAGATCAGCTTATCCCAGTCGCAACCCTGGAGCGATTTCGCGAAGGCATGGTCGCGGCGGGAAATAGCTGTGAACTCCGCATCTATGAGGGCGGCAAACACGGCTTCTTCAACCGAGGCCGCAATCACGACAAGGACTACCGCTCGACCCTGCGCGATACCGAAATCTTTCTGCGGCAGCAGGGGTGGATCACTCGCTAAACTCGTCATTTTTTCGCTGAACTTTTGCCCCTCCTCGCCCCCGTCCCCGCTCGCTACCCCGCGTGCACCTGCCCCACCCTTTACTTTTTGTCGGCCTCACGCTCGTTTGTCTTTCCACCGTCTTCACCGCCCAAGACGTGCTCTTGGTGGGGAACAGTTTCACGTTCCGCCCCCGCACCAACATCGGCCCGGTCACACAAGTCAACGGCGCCCCGAATGGCGCAGTGCCCGGCCTCTTCCAGCTGCTCGCCGTGGCCGATGGCAAAATACCTCAGGTCCACGAAGAAACGGTGGGCGGCAAAGACCTCGCGTTTCACTCTACAACAAAAAGCTCTCATTGATTGAGGGCACGCGGGACGTCGTCGTGCTGTAAGCACTACAGCACCGGGCCGCTGACCGAGAACGGCGAACGGGCCAGCCACGAATCATTCCTCGAACACGTGGAGCCCCCCCCCTCCGAAATTCACATCCCCGACGTCACGATCTGGCTCTGCGAAACATGGGCGCGGCCCGACCGCGTCGAAAAAGGCATACGCCTTCGCTCGAACTGAGGTAAGCCAGCTTTCTACGGTCGCATTTACACTACTGATCCGCGCAAGCTCCCTGCCGATAATCCCGCCGCCATCGCCATCGGCGCCAGCCCGAAACCAGTCGACGGTTGCAAAAACTCGCGGCGGAAAGCCTGCAAGCGGTTCCCGTCAACCCTTGATTGCGGAACCGAGAACGCGGAGCGCGCATGCGATGCGCACTCGCACGATACGCCCCGGGACTGAGACGATTCACTCAACGCGACTCTAAGATAAATTCGGCCGTCTGGTCGCCGACCCAAAGGCGGAAGGCTCCCGACTCGACCACGGATTCGAGCTGCAGATTGTAGAGTGCGAGGTCTTGAAACGGGATCGTGAGCTTCACCGCTTTCGTTTCTCCCGGCGCCAAACTCACGCGAGTGAACGCCTTCAGCTCACGCACCGGCGTGGTGACGCTGCTCACCACGTCGTTGACGAACGCCAGCACGATCTCGTCGCCCGCCCGGTCGCCACGGTTGGTGATGTCGACCGTCAACTCGATGTCGGCGTCCGCCGTCGGCCGCTCCGCCACGCGCAGATGCTCGTAGGCGAACTCCGTGTAACTCAGGCCCGCGCCAAACTGGAAAAGCGGCTCCGTCTCCCCGATCGAGTAGTTGCGCCAATACTGCGCCGCGGTGTGGTTGTAGTAGGACGGCAGGTGCCCGGCCGAGCGCGCCACCGACATTGGCAGGCGCCCGCTGGGATTCACGATGCCAGCCAACACTTCGGCCACCGCCTGCCCCCCGAGCGAGCCCGGTTCACCCGCCACGACGATCGCCGGAATGTTCTCCACCACCCACGGCGAACTGAGCGGACGGCTCTGCACGAGCACCGCCACGATCGGTTTGCCCGTCGTCTGCAAGGCCCGGAGCAACGCGAGCTGCTCGCCCGGCAGATCAAGGTCGGCGCGATCGTGATTCTCGCCGCTGGTCCGTCGCGGTTGGGAGCGCAACGCACTCTCTCCGACCACCGCCACGATCACGTCGGTCTCGCCCGCGGCTTCGACCGCCGCCGCGATGCCCTCCGCGCCCATCTCACGCGGATCGTCGCCCACCGGCGCCAGTTCCCAACGCGTGTCGCCCGGCAGACGCTGCAGGCCTTCCCAGATCGTGGTCACGTGCTCGTCGGGTTGCGGGGCCGTCCAGTCGCCGAGAATCACGTGGTTATTCGCAAAAGGTCCCGTCACGAGCACGCGCCGCCCGGCCTCGATCGCCAGCGGCAGCACCGCCTTTTCGTTCTTCAACAACACGATGCTTTTGCGCGCCGCCTCCAGGGCCGTCGCCTGGTGTTCCGCCGACCACACCGTCGCGTCGCGCGTCTTTTTTTCGACCAACACCTGCTCAAAAAGCCCAAGTTCAAACTTCACCCGCAACAGACGCCGCACCGATTGATCGATCCGCGCTTCCGTCAGCCGTCCTTCGTTCACCAGCTCGACGACCGCCTCCAAAAATCCCGGGCCGTGCATGTGCATGTCGAGACCCCCGGTGACCGCGAGATATACCGCTTCCTTATAGTCGGCGGCCACGTGATGCAGCGTCGCGAGCCGCCCGACGTCGGTCCAGTCACTCACCACAAAACCGTCGAACCTCAGCCGTCCGCGCAACTCGTCCTCAACCAAGGTTTCGTTGGCATGACACGGCACGCCGTTGAGCGCGTGGTGCGCCAGCATCACGGTCTCCGCCCCGGCGGCGAGGCCCGACTCGTAAGGCGGCCAATGGACCTCGCGCAGCGTGCGTTCCGAGACGTCCATCGGCGCCGCGTTGAGGCCGTTGGCCGGTTCACTTCCGGCAATGAGGTGCTTCAAACAGGTGAGCACACCGCCGGACGCGCTCGGTCCGCCGTGGCGAAAACCGGTCACGGCCGCGGCGCCCATCCGCGCCACGAGCAGAGGATCCTCGCCAAACGTCTCGCCCACCCGCCCCCAGCGCGGATCGCGCGCCACATCGACGTTAGGCGCGAAGGTCCAATGCAACCCTTCCGCGCGAATCTCATCCGCCACCTCGGCCGAGATGCGGCGAACCAGATCCAGATCAAACGAGGCCGCCAAACCGAGCGGCGTGGGATAAATCGTCGAACCATGACCGAAGCCGTGCCCGTGAATCGCATCGATCCCGATCAACAGCGGAATGCCCAGCCGGCTCTCGAGCGCCGCCGCCTGCACTTTGTTCGCCTCCTCAAGGTTCACCACGTTGATAAAGGAGCCGACCTTCCCTTCGCGCACCCATTGCCAGAGTTGCGCGTATTTCAGTCCCGGATACGCGCCAACCGTGTCGTCGTTGTCCGGAATCGGTCCGGCGAACTGCTCGGCCGTCTGCAAATGCTTGAAGCCCACGTATTGGCACATCTGCCCGACTTTTTCCTCCAGCGTCATGCGGCCGAGGAGATCCGCGATTCGAGTCTCCACCGGCAACGTGGCGTCGCGATAGGGCGGGAAGCTGGCGGCGGAGGCGGGCAAAACGGCAAGAGAAGTCATGGCGGTCACGAGACAAAGACGGGACGGGGTAAAACGCATGGGGTTCGGCGGTTCCCGATCCTGAGTCGCCGCTCCAAACCATCACAAATCCGCCGGATTTTACACGGGTGAAGAGAATTTCAACTGTGCCAGAACGAAGCGGCGTGACCCCTCCCACCGGGGGGCGCATCGTCATCCATACCCCATGCCCATCGATCACAGCACCGAGTTCATCGTCATTGGTGTCTACCTCTTGATTATCATTTCGGTCGGATTCGTTTTCGACCGTTTCAATCGCAACACCGACGACTACTTCCGCGGCGGTTGCCGCACCAGTTGGTGGATGGTCGGCATGAGCAGCTTCATGCAGGGCTTCAGCGCGTGGACGTTCACGGCGGCCGCCGGCGTGGCGTTCGCCGCGGGCTGGTCGGTGACGGTATTTTACCTGGCCAACGCCGTGGGCTTCGTCGTCGCGTTTTTTCTCGCGCCGTGGTTCCGGCAGTTGCGCATCGCGGCGACCACCGAAGTCGACCGGCTGCGCTACAGCGAGGCGTTCGCGCAGTTCAGTTCGGTGCTTTCGGCCTTGTCCGGACCGATCTACTCCGCGCTGCAAATTTACGGCCTCAGCATGTTTGCCGCGACGGTCTTCGGCTACGACGTGAACACCGTGATCATCGTGCTGGGCGCGGTCGCCGTCGTTTACTCGGCCCTCGGCGGCGTATGGGGCGTCATGGCGACGGACTTCCTGCAGGGCATGATCCTGTTGCCCGTGACGGTGTTCATCGCCGTTGCCTGCTTGCATGAGGTGGGCGGCATCAGCGGTTTGTTTGCCGAGATCGAAGCGCAGGGCCTGAAAGAGACCTTCCAAGTCGTGAAACCCGACGGCGCATTCCCGCAGGGGGCCTACACGTGGTTTTGGGTGATCGCGATTTTCATCACCAACGGGAAAAACTTCGTCATGCTGGGCAACGCCAGCCGCTACGCCGCCGTGAAGGACGGTCGCGAGGCGCGCAAGGCCGCCATCACCGGCGCCGTGTTGTTCCTTTTCGGTGCCTTCATCTGGTGCATCCCGCCGATGGTCGCGCGTCTGCTTTACGAGGCCCAGGTCATGGCCTCGCCCGCGCCCAAGCCCGCCGAATCCGCCTACGTGATCGCGGCCCTCAACGTCCTGCCCGCCGGCCTCATCGGCATCCTCTCCGTCGCGGTCTTCTCGGCGACGCTCAGTAGTCTCGACACCGGCTTGAACCGCCAATCCGCGATCGTCGTGCGCGTGATTTACCCGGGTATTTGCCGGCTGTTCAACCTCACGCCGATGTCCGACCGCGGCCAACTCCACCTCAGCCGCACACTCACCCTGATGCTCGGCGCCGGTGCCGTCGCGCTCGCCGTGCACTTCGCCAACCTGCAAGGCACCGGCCTCTTCGAGCTCATGCTGAAACTCATGGCCTTCATGGTCGGCATGGCCGTGCCGGGCCTGCTCGGTCTTTTCGTGCGCAACGTCCCGTCCTGGGCGCCGTTTGTCGCCATCGCCGCCGGCGCCGTGACCGCGTTGCTCGGTCTCTACAGCAAGGAGCTGTTTGGTGAATCGTGGAGCTTCCAAGTCCGCGCCTTGGTCAACCTCTTCGTCGCGTCGGCCGCCTTCCTCGCGACGATTCCGTTTTATCGCTACGCACCCGAATCCTACCGCCGCCAGGTCGACGCGTTTTTCTCCCGCATGAAAACGCCGGTCGATTTCGAGACCGAGGTCGGCAACTCGTCCGACCACACCCAGCTCAAGATCATGGGCGCTTACACCGCGCTTATCGGCTTCCTCGTCGTGTGCCTTGCCGCCCTGCCCGATTCCGGCCTCATGGCCACCTTGATCGGCGGCACCATGCTCCTGTGTGGCGGGTTCATGTGGTGGCTTGGCCGACGGCTCACCACGCCCGCGACCTGACCCCCGCCTTTCTTTACCCCGTCCCGCATCGCCCCATGCCGTTTGCCACCCCCTTCTCCCGTCGTCATTTCCTCAAAAGCTCGCTCGCGTTGGGCGCCGCTTCCGCCGTTTCACCCGGGCTGCTGCGTGCCGCCGAGACGGTCATGCATCCGATCGGAGCCTTTCCCCGCGACCGTCTGCCGGTGCCGGTGCTGCCCGCCGAGCCGGGTTTCGTCGACCTCTACTGGAAGGCGTGGGAGCTCGCCTGGGACCACATCATCTCCAGCCCGGGCGCGCCGCAGACGCCCTATCTCGACGAGGCGGCCAACCTCCACCGCATCTGGATTTGGGACACGTGTTTCATGTCGTTGTTTTGCCGCTACGGCGCCGACGTGTTTCCGGGCATCGAGAGCCTTGAGAATTTTTACGTCCCCATGCACGGCGACGTGGAATCGCCGCTCGTCATCCGCCACTGGGACAATCCTCCGCTCTTCGCCTGGATCGAGCTCGAGCACTTTCGCCACACCGGCGACCTTGCCCGCATCCGCCGGCTGCTGGAGGACAAGCAGTATCTCCAGAAACACTACGCCTATTTCGAGAACACACCCGCCTTCACGCCGGACGGCGTCGACGTGGTCGCCCGTCGCGATGGCCCCGGCTACCGCTGGTCCGGCAATCCCAGCGGCATGGACAACACGCCGCGCGGCGAAGGCGATTACGACGGCATCCTCTGGGTCGACGCCATCGCGCAACAGGCGCTGTCCGCCCGTTGCATCGCCGAGCTGGCCCGCGCCATCGGCCGCACGGATATCGCCGCCGATTTCGACGCCCGGTTCAACGCGCAGCAAACCACGATCAACCGTCACTACTGGGACCGCGAAGACGGTTTTTATTACGACATCGGCGTGAACGCGCCTCACGCGTTCTGCAAAGTCCGCACCCCCGCGTCCTACTGGCCGATGCTCGCCGGCGTTTGCGACGATGAGCAGGCCGCCGCCCTTCATCGCCGCGCCGAGGATCCGCAGTGGTTTGGCGGGCCGATCCCGTGGCCGACCGTCGACCGCGAGTCGCCCCACTTCAGCCCGAAGGGCTTTTACTGGCGCGGCGGCGTCTGGCTGCCCACGGCCTACATGGGCATCAAGGCGCTCGGGCGTCACGGCTACCTGGATACGGCTCGCACCATGTCCACCAACCTCATCCGGCAGATGGAGATCACCTATCGCGAGGTCACGCCGCACACGATCTGGGAGACCTACAGCCCGACCGCCAACGAGCCTTCGACGAAGAAGGACAACAAGAACCTCGTGCGAAAAGATTTCTGCGGTTGGTCGGCCCTCGGTCCCATTTCGCTGCTCATCGAAAACGTGCTCGGCTTCGACGCGATCGACGCGACCGCCCGAACCGTGCGCTGGACCAAGTCCCGCACCGACCGCCACGGCATTCGCCAACTGCGCTTCGGCCCCGTGACCACCGACATCCTCGCCGATGGCGACATGATCTCCGTCCAGTCCGACGGCGACTACACCCTCACGGTTAACGGCCGCACCTTCGCCATCACAGCCGGGGCGCAGACGCTGCAGCTCGCGTGACCGTCGGCGCAAGCCGCGCAAACCCCGGATTGAATCGATTCCATGAAATCCCGTTTCCTGCTTTCCTCCCTCGCTCTCATCCTCAGCCCGTGGCTCAACGCCATGCCGGATCCCGGTCACGCCTTCGCTGAGGTTGACGGTCTCGTCGTCGTCGAGGCGGAACATTTTGCCGCCCAGACCCACACGGAGAAACGCGCCTGGCTGACCGTATCCACCGAGTTCACACCGACCGCCGAGCCTGACGGCGACCCCTCGCATGCCGAGTCCGCCAGCGGGGGTGCCTACTTGGAGGTGCTGCCCGACACGCGCCGCACGCCCGAAGACACGTTGATCAAAGGCGAAAACATCACGCACCAGCCCGGCACCATGGCCGTGCTCGGCTACCCGGTGCGCTTCACGACGCCCGGCCGCTACTACTTCTGGGCCCGCACCTACTCCACCGGCAAAGAAGACAACGGCCTCCACGTCGGCCTCGACGACACCTGGCCCGCCAGCGGCGAACGTTGGCAAACCACGCAACGCCATGGCTGGCACTGGGACTGCCGCCAGCGCACACCCGAGGTTCACGCCGGCGTCCCCATGCAACTGTGGCTCGATGTGCCGACCGCTGGCTGGCACACCGTGCGCGTCGCGATGCGCGAGGATGGCGTCGAACTCGACAAGTTCATCCTCGCCCGCGATCCGGAGTTCCGCCCCGCCGGCACCGGACCCGACGCGACCACCACATCCGCGCCTCTGCCGTTTCCCGCCCACTGGGGCATACCGCCCGAAATCCAGACCATGGACTACCGTCCCCTGCCCGGCGGCTTCGGTCACGGCAGCGGCACCCTCGGCGCCTGGATCGACCAACACCTCGCCACCGATAGCGAGCGCGCCGCCGCCGGCGTGACCGTCAGCGCCACCGACCTCGCGCTCCAAGGCACCGACTACTACCTCGACAAGCAGAAGTGGGCGGCGATCAACCCCAACCGCGCCAAAACCGCCTCCGTCCAGACGCTCGTGCCCGCCGGCAACTCACGCTTCCACATCACCCTCCACGCGGTTGGCGAAAGCGACGGCCGCTCCACCTATGAAGTGCTGCTCGGCGGCCGATCCCTCGGCGCATGGAGCGTGCCGTTGAGCACCGAAATGTTTGAGGAAGGTCCCGCCTTCAACCGCACGTGGGAAAACGTCACAGTCAACGAAGGCGAGTCCCTCGAGATCCGCGCCGCCATCGGCTCGTCCGACGGCCGTGAATACGCCCGCGCCCGCTGGTCGAAGATCGTCTTCACGCCCGTCGACGGCGATCCGGGTAAAGTCTCCGCCGTCACGGCCAACTCGTCCTCCTCGGCGAAACCTGCGCCGCCCGCTGGTGTGCTCATATTGCCCCGCCAGCCCGACGCCGAGCCGCAGGCCACGATCAGCGGTGAGTTGAAACAGTGGCACACCGTCATCCTCGATCTCGCCGGCCCCTACGCGCACGAGCGCGACGTCGTGCCCAACGCCTTCACCGACTACGCCTTCGACGTGACCTTCACCCACGCCTCCGGCGAACCGACGTATCGCGTGCCCGGATACTTCGCCGCCGACGGCGACGCCGCCAACTCCGGCGCCGAGTCCGGCACCGTGTGGCGCGCTCACCTTTCGCCCGACAAAACCGGCGAGTGGACCTACACCGTGCACTTCCGCCGCGGTCCCAACGCCGCCACCTACGAAGGCGGTAAACTGCTCGCGCCTTACGATGGATTGACGGGCTCGTTCACCATCACCGCCACCGATAAAACCGCCCCCGACTTCCGCGCCCGCGGCCGTCTCGCCTACACCGGCGAGCGTTACCTGCGCTTCGCCGGCGATGGGACCGTCTTCCTGAAAGCCGGCGCCGACGCCCCTGAGACTTACCTCGCCTACGCCGACTTCGACAACACCGAGACCCGCAAACCCAACGTCCCCTTAAAAACTTGGGCGCCGCACCTGCGCGATTGGCACGAGGGTGATCCCATCTGGGCCGACGGACGCGGCAAGGGCATCATCGGCTCGCTCAACTACCTCTCGGCGAAAGGCGCCAACTCGTTCTCCTTCCTCACCTACAACGCTGGCGGCGACGGCGACAACGTCTGGCCCTTCGTGGAGCGCGACGACAAGTTTCACTACGACGTTTCGAAACTCGCCCAGTGGGAGATCGTTTTCGCCCACGCCCAGCGCCTCGGCCTCTACCTGCACTTCAAACTGCAGGAAAACGAAAACGACGACCACCGCGCCGGCGGCTGGCGGCGGCACAAATACATCCCCGAAGCGATGGACGCCGGCGAGACCGGCCCCGAGCGCCGCCTCTATTTCCGCGAGCTGATCGCCCGCTTCGGCCACCACCTCGCGCTCAACTGGAACTTCGGCGAAGAGAACACGCAGAGCACCGCGGAGCAGCTCGCGATGTTCGATTACGTCGCCGCGCTCGACCCCTACGGCCACCCCCGCGTCATCCACACTTTCCCCCAGCATCAGATCCAAGTGTATCCGGAACTAATCGGCGACCGCTCCAACCTCACTGGCATCTCCGCGCAAAACCCGTGGAAACAGACCCATGCCTGGACGCATCGCTGGATCGAGGAGAGCGCCGCCACGGGCCGCCAGTGGGTCGTGGCCAACGACGAGCAAAACCCCGCCACCTTCGGCGTGCCGCCCGATCCCGGCTACCAAGGCTTCAGCGGCATCGCCGGCGAAGGTGACGAAGCGTTCGATCTGCACGGCATCCGCAAATACACCCTCTGGGGCAACCTTATGGCCGGGGGCGCCGGCGTGGAATACTACTTCGGCTATCGTCTCCCTGAAAACGACCTCCTCTGCGAAGACCTTCGCAGCCGCGACCAGAGCTGGGACTACTGCCGCCACGCCCTCGCCTTCTTCGCCGCGCTGCCGGTCGATCTCGCGAAACTTGCTCCCGACGATCCCCGCGTCGGCACCGAGCCCGGCGCCAACGGCAACTGGTGCCTCGCCGACCCCAACGGCAGTGTATTTGTGATTTACCTACCTGAAGGCGGCGAAGCAAAGCTCGACCTCACCGATCAATCTGGCACCTACACGGTCTCGTGGTTCAACCCCCGCACCGGCGAACCGGGCCAAGGCACCGTCGCCACCGTCAAAGCCGGCACCACCGTCGCCCTCGGCACCGCCAGAACCGACCCCACCGAAGACTGGGCGCTCCTGGTGCAGGGCCGCTGACGCACGGCCCGCCGCCAGCGCAGATTCCTGACGTTGCCCCTCCAATCATTTCCGCAATCATTTCCCGCGTATGAAAGCGCTAGCCCTCATCGTTATCATCGCGGGCCTGCTGACCGGCTGCGCCCATTTCGGTCGCCTTCCTTTATCTGACGCGGTTATCGGACGCTACAGTCTAGGAGGTTTCGACGTGTCGAATGACCTGCAGCTGAACGCTGATGGCCGCTATTGGGAAACCGTCCACGGCCCTCTGATCGTTTTGGACGAAAATGGTCAGTCACCTCCGGACCCCGTCAGCGACCAAGGTTGGGCCGAAGCGTCGCGGGACAGACTCGTGCTTCACTCGGACCGAGGCGGTCGGCGGGTGTTCTCCATCATCGCCGGTCCCCCACTTATCCTCCGCGAACACACGAAGAAATCCACTAGGGATTATCGCAGGGTCGACGAACCTTCCGGATAGCGGACTTGGGCTGTTCATCTAGAAATCGGTCCGCCTCACGCAATTATTCCAAACGCTAAGAGTGTGATGAAGACCAGCATCGCGACGAACGGCGCGGCCACGGCCGCGGCTAACAAACGGTTCACGGACCTCCTCATCAAGAACAGCTCGGTGTCGTCATGAATCTCCAAGAAAGTGGCGAAATCACGGGACACCCAATAACTGGTCTTTGTGGGGGGCCGCCACGGGGTGAACGCTTCTTTTATCCGGCGATTCGCCTCGTTGGGATATCGCTCCCTAAAAATGCGCAAGAGCTGATACTTTCGAACATCCACATAGACCCAAAATGCGAAGACCGAAGCCATGGTGAAAACGACTTCGGTCCACATTACATTTCGCTCCAACGCAGCAGATTAGCCTCGTTCGATAGGCCTGTCCGCCTGAGTTTCCAACACCGGGTCTCCCATCGGCCAGAACCGCCTCCGCGTGGCGTTTGCTCAGAAAACCCACCATCGGAACGACCAGCTACAGCTCCACTTGGCCGTTCCATCGCGGATTCAATTCCTTCGTCGGTCCCCATCATCCGGGCAATGGGAGCGCCACCGGTTAGGCGCAAGCCAAGGGTCCTCTCGGCGGAAGCCGCCAGATGTAGGTTTCAGTCCAAAATTCTAGACCATGCCGAAATCGCTCTTGCGGACGGGCGCCTTGCTCACCCGGCGCTCGGTAGGCGAACGTAGTAAACGTCCCATTCACTTTCCCCGTTCTGCACGAAGCCGTGGCGCTGATAGAATCGGTTGGAGTCGCTTCCTTTCAACGCACCCACGAAAACCGACTGTCCTCTTTGATCTGCGAGCGCAAAAATCGTTTCCAGCACAACCGCGCCGATCCGGCGACCTTGGTAGTCTGGGTGAACGTAGAGGTGATCCAACTGCAGTCCTTCCGGAGTCGGGCGTATCGCGTAAAACCCGACAAGGTTGTCCTCAAATCGAATCGAGCGAGTGTGTTCCGGGCTGAAAGAACTTCGCAGCCTCTCCCGCGCCCGGGTCGGATCGAACCGCCCCACCCGCTCCAAGCTCTCGCGCATCGCGGCAACCCGCAGATCCGCGAGCATCTCAAGGTCTCCTGCGGCGACAGGCAAAAGTCGTATCCGCGGATCACCGCCATGCGGCTGATGGGACGTCATGAGGATTGTGAGGGCAGGCGTCTCATGACCTCCTGGCGTTCGTAACCGAATTTCTCATACAACCCGTGGGCGTCAGCCGTGCCGAGACGACTTTTGGTCCGGGCCACGTGAGGATGCGCAACCACGCACGCCATCAGCCATTTTCCGAGCCCACGCTTTCGAAACGGCTCGGCGATGAACACGTCGTCGACCAATGAAGCGACCACTTGATCAGTCACTACGCGGGCAAATCCGACCTGCTCACCACTCGTCTTCGCAAAGACACCAAAGCACAGCGAGTTTTTGAACGACTCCACAATCACCGCGGCGGGTCGGTCCTTGGCCCAGCGCGTCGTGCGAAGAGAGCGGCAGATGAAATCGAAATCGAGCCGCGCCTGGTCGGTCGAAATCATAAACTAGGGAGCATCGAAATCCATCGTGTTGGGGTCGGGACGCTTAGCTGTGTCTTGATCCGGGGCAGCGATCGTGGTCGAAGGCGGGTGTGATCTTTCGGAGTTCCTCGTCAACGATCCGTTTGACGAATTGGCTCTTGCCCTCCGTGTAGGCCTCACGGTCGTGCTGATATCGCGAACAGAGGTCGCGCTTTAGCGTCAAATACTCGGCCGCAGCTGCACGGTCGGCACGAAGCCTGTCCCGAAATGCGATCGCCGCGATCCACGCCCGGCTTCCCAAGGGAACAAGGTGCAGATGATGGGTCCGAAAAGAAGGACTGGGCTTGCAGAACCAGTGTTCTTGATCCGCCCGATAGGGCGCATACAGGTAGCCCGATTCTTTGACGGCCGCTATCGCCGGCTTCGATCTGTCGAGCGTCTCGACCGCGCCCATCATATCAATCACCGGCTTTGCCCCGAGTCCGGGCACCGCCGTGCTCCCCACGTGCTCGAGCGGACCGACCAGCCACGGGCCGAGGACGCGCCTCAGCAAAGCTTGCTCCTCGGCGAAAAGCCGCGGCCATCGAGGATCGTAATCTACGAGCTGAATCGGAGCGTCGTTTTTAGACATCTTTGCCATTTACCGGTTGATCTCGGATGCGCGCTTAAAGCGGGACCTCGAGTCGTCGGCGGCCCCAGCGGCTGGTTCGGGTCACGCATGCGGCGATCACTTCACCTGCATTTCCGTCTTCGTGAGAAACGAGTCCAGCGCGCTCTCCGCGTCGACCTCCATTCGGTCGGCGAGCACCATTAACCACCCCATGCACTCACCGATTTTATGCTCGAGGTCATGAGCTTCTGCCTTGTCCGTTGGCCAGCGGCCCTGACGCGCCATGGTCAGCCTGCCGACGAGCCCGGCGTCGGTGAGGAATGCCAAGGCATCTTCCTCCCTCGTCCATGGCGTGCCGTGGTGCTTCAACTCCAGTCGGTGATAACTTTCCCTGATCTTCCGCGACCTCTCAACCGCTTCGCCAAATAGCATTTTCTTCATGATGTGGAGGGAGTGCCCGCTTTTTTGCCAGATTGGCATACCTCAACCAAGAGGCACACGGTGGAGCGACAAGACCCGAATGGGCTGCGGCGGTTGGTTAACATGGGTTAACCCCACTTCGATTCAGCGCCCGAAGAGACGTTTCTCACCTGCAACGCTCCACGCCTTCACGATCCGTTCTCCAGCAGTCTGGTAGATCATCACCAGATCAATCTCGCCTGGCCCCTCCGGGAATGTGCGGGTGACGCACTCATGATCGATCACCATGAGGTATACGCCGAGGCAGAGAGTGATGCCCGCAAGCGCAAAGCCGCCGGCTTTTTCTTTCGGAGTCGTGATCGTGGTCATCGGAAGATGCCTTTTGCCCGATCGCCAGAGATCAGCCACCGCGGCTTTCTGCCGCTAAATGCAACGTTTGGTTCGGCCCTGTTTCGCGACTAATGAGATACTCGAAACGCTGATAGCCGACTTCTTGAGAGGGCTTCTTTTCGAATCCCGCGCGCCTCAACACGGCTTCTGACCGCACGTTCCCGTCCTTGGTTCGGGCGAATAGCGCCTGATAGCCCGCGGCACTCGCCAACGCACACAACGCTTTCACAGCGTTCGTCATGACGCCGCGATGTTGTTCGCTGGACCAATATCCGATCTCCGCGACCGGGCCGGGCGACTTGATGTCGCAAGCCGCCGCAACGAGGTTTTGTTCATCGATGACGGCAAAGACAAAATGAGTGCCTGAAAACCATTCGTCTCTCGAAACTCGCAACCACTCGCGTGCCTTTTCCTCTTCATAAACACGCCCTTCCAGCCGACTTCGGAATAGCCATTCGTAAACGGCCGGTTCGTTACATATGGATGCGATTCTCCGCAAGCTCTCCGTCTCGCTGCTCACCTCGGTCGCCGGAATCAACTTGTAGGCACGACCATTGAAGTGGTTCGCAATCGTGATGCTGAGGTGTTGCGGGAATTTCATCCTTTGCCGGAACGTCTTAGTTGAGACCCGCCAACCTCGCGACCTTGTTTACGGTGAGTGGCTAGCCTTTGTTTTGATTCAAAGCCGAAAGCTGTGCCTCCAAAACAGAAATACGAGCAGACAGCTTTCGGATGAAAAAACTGGCAGCCAGCAGTCCGACGCCGGCCGCAAACAAGACGATGGAGTGATTTTGGAGCACGGTGTCCATTTTTGATCCGCTCGCATACCAACCGAACGAGACGGGCAACGAGATCGCTATGGCGCCAGCAGTCCCGATCAGGAACTGCGATGATGATTCAGGATTTAGTTTCATAGGGAGAGAGGGGGTTGGAAAATTTCCTGGCAGCGTCAGCGATGAACCGCCTCGTCAGGTGGTGGCTGTGAGCCTTGGTCAGGCTCGTCTGCGATGGATAGAAGCGCAGCGTGCTTATCGAGCTCATCGCGTGGTGGCACAGGGATATCTCTAAGATCGAATACGATCTTCCCTTCTTCGATCCGCGCGAATCTGCCGGACGTGATGTCGTCCGGATTGTGCTGGGCGACCAAGAGCAGATGGGCATGCGGCACGCCAAAACCATGAACCACCATTCCGATTCTTTGCGGGGAGAACACCTGCTTCATCTTTCTTCCGATCCTTTGGGCGACGACGACAAGGTGGGCTGACAAATCGTCGGAAAGATCCGTGAAGTGATCGATATGCTGTTTCGGGATGACCATACATTCGCCGGGCTGCGACGGACGCAAGGTCATCAGGGCGAGCACCTGATCGTCCGAGTAGATCACGCTTGCCGGTTCCCGGCCGGCAACGATTTCACAAAATATACATTTCATGGCATTTGCCGAACGGCGTTATGCAGCAGCGATATCACTGCATAACCGGAATGAAGTTCCGCGCCTCATGGACGTCGATCATCTCGGATAAGAATGGCTTAGCAATCCTTTCGGCGGACATCGGCGCCATCAGATCCCGAAAAGACACTGAAGTAGGTCGCCTTCGGGGAAGTGTCGATGCCACAGCCTTGACGGCTTACGGCGCGCTGATCGAGCGCACCTCGATGTGCTCATAACGCGCCGCGCGGCCGGCCATGTGGCGGAGGCCGATGCGGCCGGTTTCGAGGCGCGGCAGGCGGGACGTGTCCCAATGGAACAGGCGCTCATGGTCGGGGCCGGTTACGCGCATGAACAGATCGGTGCCCGCGCGGATGACGGTGAAATGGTAACGCACGCCGGGCTTGAAGAGGCCCGTGTCAAAATTGTCCGGCGCAAAGTCGGTGCCGTTGAGATAGACCTTGGTCTCCGGCAGATAACGTCGCGCACGGATGTAGTCCACGCCGGGGTGATCCGCGTCGCCGAAGGCCGCGAAGCTGATGTGGTAGGTCGCAACGTGACTGAAATACCACGCCATGCGCGGCTCGGCGCGCAGCTCCCGCCAAGCCGAAAGATCCTCCACGTAGGGCGCCGTGCCGCTGCCGCGCGCAAAGAGGTAAAGGATGTTCACGTCGTCCGTCGCGTCGTCCAGGCGCACGTAGTCGAAGTCCAACCGCAGGTCGCCGCTGAATTCGCGCTGCGTCCACAGGACCACGTGGTGCGCGTTGTCGCGCGGCGTCGGCCCGGCCCACAGCTCAAAGCCTTCCGCGGTCGGCTCAACCCGCCCCACTCGGCCGTCGAGAAACCAGCCCTCCCGCCATTGCTCGCCGACCGGGGACGTCCACTCCACCGGTCCGCTCGCCGCCATGAGTGCGTCGAAACGCTCGCGGCCGGGATCGGGCGCCGCACCGGCGCAACCGACTAGGCCGGTCAGCGCCCATAGCAGAAAACCCATGCAGCTGCCTCGATTCATCGCGCGAAAAACTCGATGCTGTCGTCGTCCCCGAGGCCACGCAAGTCGACGACCACACCGACCGACCGCAAATCGTCCCAGCCGTGAATCAGCCGCCCGGCCACACGCAGGTTGGTAAACGTCATCCGGATACGGGCGGTGGCGGGATCGGCCAGCACTCGGAACTTGGTTCGGCCCGGCTCGATATGGTCGAAGGTCACGTCCTCGAAGTCCGCATCGAGATCGGTCGCGAAAATGAAGCTCTCGTCCTTGCGCCAGAAATACCAGCCGACCTCAACGATGCCGGAGGTCGCCTCGAAACGGGTATTTTTCACACGGATACGGCGCATGGCCATTTCGTGCGGCACGTGGTCGAAGTTGTAGTGCGAGAAGTTCAGCATACCGCCGCCCGCCCCGCCTTGATCGACCGGCGCCATCCAACCCGCGTCGACGATGTCGTGATCGATCCACGTAATGTCGTCCGCCCCGTAGTCGGCACCGGTGCCGATCTTCACGGCGTTGGCGGTGACGAGCGCGATGTTGTTCCGGAACAACACGCGCTCCGAGCGGTAGGAACGCGCCCAACTCGTCTGCGGGTCGCCGTCAACGGCCGCCGCCGCAGTCTGCTCCGGGGTCCAGGGTTGTCCGCGGCCGGAATCGCTCGCGGGTCGACCGCCCGCCAAGTTTTCCGAAGGACGCGCCGCGCCGTAAACCTCGAGCGCCCGCACCAGATCACCGTGATAAAAATCGACCGCCTTGCCCGCCGCTTGCACACGCAGGTAGCGCGCCCGTCCCTTCACCGACACCGCTTGCGCCAGGCCGGCGACCGACTCTGTCGGGGACACCGCCGCCCGCCCGAGTTCCGTCCAGTCGACCCCATCGCCCGACTCAAGCACCCGCCACGCCGGCCAATAGGCGAGCCCCCACCGCAGCACCACGCGGTCGAGCTCCACCGGCCGCCCGAGGTCGACTTGCAGCCACTCCTCATCGTCATGCCGCCCCTTGATAGCATAGGTGTCATCGCCGGAGAGCGTCAGACAACCCTCGACCAGCGAATCGCTCGACGACGCGAGGTTCATGGCATCCTTTCCTTTGCCCGCCTCTTGGTCGATGACGGTGAATATCTTCAAATTCTTCAGGTGGTAACGATCGCTCAAACCGAGCATGAGGCCGCGCCCGCCATCCTCATTGCCTGCCGCCGTCACTCCCGGTTTGCCGATCGCCTCGCTGCGCAGGTAGGCGTCGGCCACGGTGACATCGGGCGCGCGGTCGATCGTGAGCGCGTAGTGCCCTTGGATCATGCCGGGACCACGGATCGTAACGCGCGCGGCGTCCGCCACCCAGATCGCCCGGCGCCGATCGGCCCGTGTGCCGCCGGCGCGTGACAACAAAAACGCGCCGGGCGCGAGTCGCACCGTCAGATCGTCGCGCCGGATCTGCCAATCTTCGATCCAGTAAGTCCCGCGCGGAAAATACAGTTCGCCGCCCGTCGGCAACCCATCCGCCAGGCGCCGCAGATCCTTCGTCACGTCGCGCTCGCCCGTCGAGTCCACGCCCGCGGCCACGACGTCGATCACATTGTCCGCCGGCTTCGGCACGGGTTCGGTGAGCAAGGCCGGGCCGGGCTCAACTGCGTGCGCGCGGGATCGATAGGTTCGCCGTTGAGCAGCTCGATCTCGATTTCCGCCCTTCCCTCAAAACCGAACTGAGCAAAATGCTCCTGCCAGAAGTCGCCGACAAACACCGGCTGCCCGTTGACCCGCATCGCGTAGCGCGCGCTCGGCGGACTCGCGTGTGACCAATCGACCGCGCTGATGCCGCTGTCACCCGCCGCGGTTTTCCCGATCGGAAAAACGAGGCCAACAAAAGCAACGACCAGAAAGAGGGGCGAAAGGAAACGGAGGCGCACAGCGACAGAAAACGGATCCAACCGGCCCGCAGGCGGCCGCGACGAGAAGGGGCAAACATCACGAGGCCAGCACCACGCGTCGGGCGCCCGGCCCGCGCCCGACGGGATTGGTCCGCCCCCACCCCGCCCCGCATGTCCGAACACATCATCGATCTCGTCGTCGTCTGCGTCTATCTCATCGCCCTGATGATCTTCGGCCTCTGGATCGGCCGCCGCGAAAAGGCCGACCGCGAAGGCTATTTCCTCGGTGGTCGCAAGTTCGGCTGGATCGCGATCGGCACGTCTCTCTTTGCGACCAACATTTCGAGCATCAACTTCGTCGGCCACGCCGGGCTCGCCTATCAGGCCGGCATGTCCGCGGCGAATCCGCAGCTCATCGGCGGCCTCATGATGGCGCTCGCCGCCATCGTGTTCATCCCGGTTTTCCTGCGCTCCCGACTCTACACGATTCCGGATTTCCTCGAACAACGCTTCGACCGGCGCGCCATGTTGATCTATTGCCTCGTCGTGTTTCTGACCGGCCTCGTCGCCGTGCCGACCATGGTTTACGCGGGTTGCCTGGTGATGTTGCAACTGTTCGGTCTCGACCCGTCACAACTGCCGCTCTGCGCGGTGCTCGTCGGCGGTGCGGTGGGCATCTACACCATCACCGGCGGACTTGCTTCGGTGGTTTACACCGACGTGGCGCAGGCCGGTCTGCTGCTGCTCGGCGGCGTGCTCGCCGTGGTCCTCGGGCTGCAGGCGGCCGGCGGACTCGAGGCCGTGATCGCCCACGCGCCGGCCAGTCACTTGAGCCTCATCCAGCGCGATCATCACGCCGCGATGCCGGCCTCGGGGGTGTTCACCGGCCTGCTCATCTCGAGTTTTTTCTGGGCGTCGAGCAATCACGAGATGTTGCAACGCACCCTCGGCGCCAAGGATACGCGCAACGCCCAACTCGGCATGCTCCTCGCCGCCGGCCTGAAGCTGCTCGCGGTGTTCCTGCTCGTGTTCCCCGGCCTCATCGCCCTCAAGCTGTTTCCCGACGTCGCTCCGGATCTTGCCTACCCGACGCTGATCAAAACCGTCCTGCCGGTCGGGCTGTCCGGCCTCGTGCTCGCCGGTTTTCTCGCCGCCCTCATGTCCTCGCTCGACTCGGCGCTGCTGTCACTCAGCTCGATCTTCACCCTCAAGATCTGCCCCGCTTTCCGCCGGGAATCGGAGGCCACGCCCGCCGCAGATCAGGAGCGCAGCGCCTTGCTCATCGGTCGGGTCGCCGCCGGGTTTTTGCTCGTCTGGGGCATTATCGCCGCACCGTTCATCCAACACCTCGGCCTGATCTACCTCATCGGCATGAAGGTGAACGGACTCATGATGAGCTCGATCGGCGTGTGCTACGTGTTCGGCCGCTTTTCCAAACGCGTCAATGAGCGCGGAGCTTTCGTCACGCTCATCCTCGGTCTGGTCTTCGGTATCAGCCTGATCGTGCAGACCAGCTTGCCTTCGCTGCAGACGCTCACACCCGAGTGGTGGAACTCACTTCACTTCTTCCATCTCACCGCGGGATTGGCCGTGATCTTTTCGATCATCCTCTACGTGACCAGCCTCACCGCGCCGGCACCGAGAGCGGAGCAGTTGCGCATCGTGGCCCCGTTCATTCGCACGGCCGGGGATAGTGCAACCGCCACACCATGGTGGCGTGGCTTCAAATTCTGGTTGGCCGTCTACCTCGTTGGCGTCGCCGGAGTGTATCTGATTTTCTGACACGCGTCCGGCGCCGGGTTCAGCATTACCCCGGATCGACCTCGCCCTCCGCCAACGGCTTCGGCGCCCGGCGCTCGACGGCCGGCACATAGTCTTCCGTTTGGGACGGCGCCCCCGCGCGACGCGCTTGTAGGTAATCGAAATACCAGCGGATGCCCGGGCGCGCCGCCGTGCCGTCGCCGCCAAGGTCGTAGCGATTGCCGTAGTCCGCGTAATCTCCCTGGCACCAGTTGTTGCTGTGGAAAAACACCGAAAGATTGGGCCGCGCCAACGCGTCGTCGATCTCGCGGAAATGCGCAATCTGCGCCACCTCCGGATACACGCCCGGCGGCTTGAAGCCTCCTGTCCAGTTGCCGAACATCTCGACGCTCACGAGCGGCTTGCCCGTCACGCCCTCGGCCACAAAGTGATCCGCCCAATAGCCGGCATGCTGCTGACGGTTCGGGCCCAACGTATCGAATAAAAGCAGATCGACCTCCGGCGAACGGCCGATCACCACATTAAGCGCGTGATCGTAGCCACCCCCGCCGACGAGGCGGTCGGCATCGACTTCGTGCACGGCGGCGCAGCCGGCGATGATGCCTTCGGCGGTGCGCACCGGCGCCCACGGATGGTCCTGGTGGCCGCGGCTGTTTTGCTCGTTGGCGATATTGAGAATGATGTTGTCGAACTCACGCAACTCGCGCGCCACCGTGCACACCGCCTCCAGCGATGCCGCCCAATCGCGCAGGTGCACCTCCGGCATGACACCTCCCACCGGCTTCACTTGATAGAAGATGCCGACGATCACGACGATGCCACGCTCGTCGCACGCGCGAATAATGCGCTCCATGCGCGCCTGATGCGCCGGATCGATCTCGGTCCCGTCGGCGGAGAACGGATCGGCGCACCCACCGTTCGACCCTTGGTAAAATACCGTGAGCGCATTGATGCCATGCGCTTGGTAGTCGTTGAGCTGCGCCAGCAGGTGTTCGGTCGCTTCCTCGTTCTGCGAAGCGCTCGCCACGCGAATGCCCCAGAGCGCGGTCTCGTTGCCGTCGATCAAGATGCGGTCGCCGCGCGTCGTCACCACGGTCGCACTCACGGATGGAATCGAAAGAACGGTCACGATCGCCAAGACCAGCGACGCCGCCAACCGCCTCAGGCGGAATCGGACCCGTTCACTCGAAGGGCACAGCTCAAACCTTGTCATAAGTAAAACGATCGATCGTCTCCGCCGTATCGTAGAGCAGCGTGTGGGGAAAAAACTCCGGATCAAATCGACGTGGTCGCGTCGTCCCGCCCCAGGTCGATCCACCGAGGTCGCGCCAAGGCCGCCGGCCCCATTGCGGGCAACGCAGCGGGTCGCGGGTCTCACCCATCCAAGCGAGAATGAGATCATGCATCCGGTCGCGAACGGCGGCCAGCGCCGGGTCGTCGATCCGGTTGCACACCTCCGCCGGATCTTCGACGAGGTCGTAGAGCTCGTCCGTATCCATGAGATTGATCGCGAGCTTGTAGCGGCCATCGGTGACGCAGCGGATGGGCGTGAAGGAACCGAACCCGTCGTGATCCACCTCGAAGCGGTTGAACTCCATAAATATCGGCTTCGCCTCTCCCGAGATCCCGCCGCCCGTCAGGCGCGGCCAGAGGCTGGTACCTTGCAGCAAATCGGGGCGATCGATGCCGAAAAACTCCAACACCGTTGGAACCAGATCGACATGCGACGCGGGCGACGCGGCCACCCCGCCGGCCGCCACGTCGCCGGGGCGACGCACGATGAGCGGCACTCGCGTGATCTCGTCATACATGGCGGGTCCCTTGCCGTTGATGCCGTGCGCGAAGAACATGTTGCCGTGGTCGGCGGTGTAAATGACGAGCGCATCCGGCACCTGCTCGTCGATGGCGGCGATCACGCGCCCGACCTCGTGATCGCTGTAGCTGTTGCACGCAAAGTAGCGCGGATCGCGCAGCACGGCCTCGCCCTCCGCGTTCGTCGTTACCTTCGATTCGCGCAGCGTCTGCTGGTAGTCGCGCCACTCGCGTTGCGAGCGCGGTTTGTCAGCGAGGTCATCGGCCGACGACGGCCCGATGCGGTGCTCGAAATCTTCGAAGGCACTCACGAACGGCTCCGGGCAGATGTAAGGGTGATGCGGCTCGTCGATCGACACCACGAGGAAGAAGTCCCGGTCGCGGTGCTCGGCGATGAAGGCGCGCGCCTTGTCCGCGGTGCGATGCGCGTGCGTAAACTCGGCCGTCACACCGTGCCGCGCCACCGCCTCCGCATCGAGCACCTGCCGCGACAACGCCCGCGCCGCGTCGTCGGGCAACGATTCGAGGTAGTTGCGACCGTCGAACCAATACCGCGGATCCCACCCCGGCGCGCATCGGCCGTCGCCAAAATAGTCACTGCCATCGAGGTGCCACTTGCCGATGTAGCCCGCAGGTATGCCGGCCTGCGCCAGCCGCTCGCCCAGCGTCGGCACATCGCGCGCCGGCGCCATGTCGTTGCCGAGCACGCCATTGCTGTGGGGATACAGCCCGGTGAAGATCGCCGACCGCGCGGGGCCGCACACCGGAGCCGCACAATGCGCCCGATCGAAACGCATGCCGGCGGCCGCGAGCCGATCGATGTTCGGCGTGCCGAGCTCTGGACGACCGGCGTAGCAACCGACACAGTTCGTGCCTTGGGTATCGATGAGAAAGAGAACGGCCTGGCGGGGCGCTGACTTCGGTTGGTCGGACATGAGCGGAGTTCGGATCGCAGGGGTTACGGTTTCGCGGCGGGCTCGGCGGCCGGCTCGACCGGAGTCGCGTCGCCGATTTTCACTTCTGCGCGGCGCACCCGGTCATTGATCACAATGGACGCCTCCGTCTCCACGCCGAAGTGCGGGGCTGCGTCGACGATCATCTGTTCCATGGCCTGCGGCAGGGAGTTGCGCGGCTGCGGCACGCTGATCCACGTGCGCCACACGAGTCGTTTCTCGCGACGCTGCAGCGCCTCGGCATCCAAGGCCGCCACCATGATGTAGAGACGATCTTCGGAGAGAATCGTGTTGAGATGATCGGCGGCCGCCATCGAAAGACCGTGTCGGCGCTGGCTCTGCGCACCGGCGAGACGGATCAGTTCATCGCGGTTGTAGTCGACATAGATCGGGGACGATTCGCCCGATTCGGGATCGGTCTCTTCAAATTCATCCGTGACGCGATTGGCCTCGCCCCACGTGCACAACAGCGCAAGTCGCGGCCGCGGGCCGCCCACCTCGGTCAGCCGGAAATGCTGCTTGGCCAGCTCGCGCAGCAGCAGCGACTGCACCTCCGACCATACCGGCATGCGCTCACCCGCCGTCGATTGCCCCAGCGCACGCTGTTCTCCGCCGAGCAGCACAAAATAACAGGGCTTGTCCGCCGTGGGCATCTCGAATGCGACCTCCTTGATACGGTCCGTCACGACCAACACCTCGATGTCCTTGGCCGCGAGCGAACTCACCAGCAAGCAGGCGGCCAGCCACCGGTAACTGGATCGGCCGGCATTCATGGCGTCTTCACGTTCAAGGGGAGGTGGCGCACCAGGCCATCCGCCTGCGCGACCCAGAATTCACCCCGCGCGACCCAAGCCGCCACCACCGGCATGCCGGTCGCGGGCAGGCGTAGTCGAGTCTGCCCGTCAAACGAATCGACCGCCCGCGCCGAGCCGTTGCGCGTGCCCGCGAGGATCCACGGGCGGTCACCGGCAGTCTCTTGGTTCAATACCATGATCGGGTCGCCGAGGATTTGGCGCCACGCCGTCTCCCAGCCGATCTTCAGACCGTCTTTCCGATCACCGGTTGCCCGATAAGCAAACAAGGCGCCCATGTCCGTCGCGGCAACAACGAGCGGACGCCCGGCCTTTTTCCGCACCGCACTCAACGCCACGACCCCACCGCTAAAGTCGCCGCCCGACAACGTGTCACGATCGCCGCCCGTCCAGCGCAGGCTGAGTTCGTCGTTGGCCGCCACCACGAGCTGGGGCGGTCCGCCATCGGCAAATAGGTCGAGCGTGAGGACGTCGTTGGGCAGGTGCACGCGCAGCGGCTTGTGATCGGGTTGGCCGGCCGGATCGCGTGGGTAGATGCGTTTGCCATCGGAGTTCCACGCCAGCGCCACGGAGTAGTTGAGCCGGATGCCCGCCGCGATATCGAGCCGCCCGTCACCGTCGATGTCCGCGAAGTCGAGCGCGTGCACGT
>CAXBDS010000007.1:0-63051 GCA_963974355.1 uncultured Opitutaceae bacterium | reverse complement strand
CGTGGAGCTCGATTGAATTCACCGGACGTTGGAAAGCGCTGCACTATAGCGCACGGCGATTTTACGCGCCGGCCCTCGTCAGCGCCCACGTGCCAGGGGACGAGGAAACCACCATCGGCAACTACCGGAAGAGTTCCGTGCGCGAGGTGCACCTGCACACCGTTTATGACGCGCCGAAACCGGCTCGCGGCACGCTGCGGTGGAGCGTGTGCCACCTCGACGGACGCACTTTGCAGTCCGGGCGCAAAGCGGTGCGATTGGCGCCGGGGGCGGCAGTCAATCAGCGCACGCTTGATCTGACGAAGGTGCTGGCGGCGCTCGGCCGCGACTCGATCTATCTGCGCATCGGGCTCGATGTCGACGGCGTCGAAGTGAGTGGAGAAACCGTCTTCCTCGCCCCGCCGCGTTTTCTGGCGCTACCGCGGGGTCGCACGCGTTCGGTGCTCAAGGCCCTGGGCGCGCGCCGAATGGACCTCACTTTCACGTCGGACGTCTTTCAGCACCGGTTCGTTTTCGACCTGCCGGGCGTGAATTTCCAGGCCAGCGATAACTGGTTCGACCTTTATCCCGGTGAGCCGAAAACGGTCACGCTCGATTTGGCGCGCGGCGTGCCCGTGGCGCGACTGCGGAAATTGCTCAGCTATCAATCCCTGGTGGATACCTACTGACCCTCTGCTTTCGTGAGCCTTACCCCCGCCCCCCATCTTCCTTCCCCTGATCCGACGGCGACCAAGCCCGAGGACCGCGTGCCGCTGGGCCAGAAAGTCGCCTATGGCATTGGCTCGACCAACGACATGTGGGGCAACTGGCTCTACCCGAGCCTGGTCTGGCCAGTATTCAATATCTTCCTACTTGTGTCGCCGGGGCTGGTGAGTCTGGCCTTGATGATCAACCGGCTGCTGGACGCCGTGTCCGACCCGCTTTTCGGCTGGCTTTCCGATAACGCTCGCACGCGTTGGGGGCGGCGGCGCCCCTTCATTCTCGTCGGTTCGGTTTTGGCCGGAATCTGTTTGCCGGGCCTTTTCATGGTCGGGCGCGGGTGGACGGAGATGAACTACTTTTGGTTCATGGTCGTATCGTCGGGCATCTACATCACGATTGTCAGTTGTTTCAACATGGCGTGGCAGAGTCTCGGCTCCGAGCTCACGCCAGACTATCACGAACGCACCAGTGTTTTTGCCTTTAAAAGCGGGATTCAAAAGCTGCCCGAAGTGGGCTTGTTTTTGGCGTCGGCGTTTGTGACGGCGTCGTTTTTCAACGACCCGGCGACCGGCGAACCCGATATCCTGCTCGGCGCGCGGGTCTACACGGCGATTCTGGGCAGCCTCATGGTGGTGGTCGGCATCGTCGTTTTTCTCGGCGTCAAAGAGCGTTACTACGGAAAACTGGTGTCGCGAAAGCAGGAGCGGATTCTGATCTCCGACACGATTTGGCGCACACTCCGGTGTCGCCCCTTCCGGGCGCAGCTCGCGATGGCGTTGTCGTATGGAATCGGCACGAGCATGGTCGGGACGCTTGGCTACTACACGACCGTTTATTATGTGTGCGGCGGAGACGTCGGATTGGGCTCCAAATGGAATTTCGCGATGGGCTTGTCCGGCATGATTCTGGGGTTGAGCGGCATCCCGGTTTACACCGCGATCGCGCGAAAGTTCGGCAAGCGTCGGGCGATGATGGGCGTGCAACTTTCGGCCATGGCGGCGTTTTTAGGCACGTGGTGGTTTTACAATCCTTCCATCCCCTGGTTGCAGGTTTTTGCTTCGGGGTTGATCGCCTTTACCGGAGCTGGGTTCTGGGTGCTTTATGGCTCCATCGGTGCGGACGTGATGGACTACGACGAGTTGGAGTCGGGCAAGCGCCGGGAAGGGGCGTTTTCGGCCTCTGGCTCGTGGATCATGAAAGTGGGGATGGCGACCGGCATCGGGCTCTCGGGTTGGATCTTGAGTTTCACCGGTTTCGATGCGGCGCTGGGCAGTGCCCAGAATCCTGATACGCTCACCATGATTCGCCTGCTTTTGGCGGCGATCCCCATCGGTGGGCTGGTCATCGCGATGATCGCGTTGTCGATGTTTGGTCTCACGCCGGAGCGCATGCATGAAATCCGGGCGGAACTGGAAGCCCGGCGGGGAACCGTCTAAGCACGATGGTGCGTTTCCCATTTGGCCTGGCCCCGCTGCTGATATTGTTGGTCGCGGTGGCGTCCGGTCTCGGCGTGTGGCTTACGCACGGGCGTTACGGCCACGTCGAGGCCGATCTGGTGGTGGCGACGCATGCGCGGCTCCACGCCGACATCTACCGGGCGAAGCTCCCGATTTTTGAAAAGAAGTTTGGCGTAAAAGTGAAGGTGCAGGAGATCGAGGAGTCGGCCTTGCGCTCGCGTCTGCTGGCAGCCTTCGCGGCGGGCACAGAGGTTCCCGATGTGGTGGAAATCCCCCAAAATCCGGCCTATTTTTTGCGCGGTCCGATCAAGGATATCGGTTTCCTGGATCTGACCGCTTGGGTTCACGAGACGGGGCTGGATACGCGGCTCGTCGCCAACCGGTTTAGCCTGTGGCGACGCAAAGGCGTAATCTTCGGGCTGCCCCACGACGTGCATCCGGTGATGTTGGCTTATCGGGCTGATATCGTGGAAGGCGAGTTGGGCATCGATGTTTCGACGATCAAGACATGGTCGGATTTCGTCGCGATGGCGCAAACCGTGACGCGGGATCGAAACGGTGACGGGCAGCCCGACCGGTATGCGCTGGAGTTGCCGAGCGATGGGGGCGACATGCTGTCGATGCTGATGCTGCAGCGAGGCGTGGACCTGTTCGATGCGAATGATCACGTGACCTTCGACCAACCGGCGGCGGCGGATGTGGTGATCTGGTATCTCCGGGCGCTTTATGGTCCGCAGCGGTTTGGCTACGGACTGGGTTTTGGCCAGGCTTTGTGGCAAGGCATGAACGACGGCGTGATCCTGTTTTATCTGACGCCGGATTGGCGCACGCGCACGATCGAGCAATACGCGCCCGGCCTGACCGGCAAGATGAAGGTGATGCCCGTGCCCGCGTGGGAGCCAGGCGGCCGACGGACCACGACTTGGGGCGCGACCGGCGGAGCGGTGACGAAACGATCGCGCAACCCGGAACTCGCGCGGGAGTTACTCGCGTTTCTCTACGCTGATCAAACCGACGGAGGCAAGAGCGCGGCGGAGCTCCATATCCTGCCGCCATCGCGGGAGGCGTGGGCGTCGCCCGAGTTTGACCAACCGTATCCGTTTTATTCCGACCAACCGATCCTGCGTCTCTACGCACAGCTGGCGGACGAGGTGCCGCCGAGCTTCGCGACGCCCTTTACGGAAAAGGCCAAGGGCAAACGGAACGAGGCGTTCATCGCCTGTGGCGCATACTATCGGGAGCACGGCGAGGATGGGCTGAGAGAGTTCGTGACGGCCGAATTGAAACGCCAAGCGGACGCCGTGCGCGCGTTGATGGCCCGAACCATTATCACCGAACAATGAGCGCCGCGTCTTCAACTTCCGCGCCCGCCGGCAACCCGCTCCGTCGCCAGCGTTGGACGCCGTGGATTTTTCTCGCGCCGTATCTGCTGATCACGGCGGCGTTTCTGGGGTATCCGTTTGTTTATGCGGTGAAGTTGGCGTTTTACCAGACGGCGGGTCCGAGCGCGAAGGTATGGGTGGGGATCGATAATTTCCGTTTTTTGCTGCACGATCCCGATTTCCACACGGCCCTTGCGAACACCACGATCTTTGCGGTGTTAGGCACGGCGGTGATGGTGCCGGTATCACTGGGCTTGGCGTTGGTTTTGAACGCGGGCAAGGACCGGTTGAAAGGTGTTTTTCGGCTGGTCTTCTTTTCGCCCAACGTGGTGGGGCAAATCTTCGTTGGCATCATTTTCGCGGTCGTCTTCACGCCCCGCTATGGGTTGTTCAACCGTTTCGTATACGAGCTGTTTGGTGTGGGGTTGGAAACGCGTTGGTTGGAAACACCGTTGCTCGTGATGCCCGCCATCGTGCTGACGAATCTGTGGCTCTACGCCGGGTTCAATATGATCTATTTTTTGGCGGCATTGCAGAACGTCGACCAGACCTTGGTCGAGGCGGCGCGCATGGACGGGGCGGGCAAGTGGGCGGTCTTTCGTCACGTCACACTGCCGGCGATCAAGCCGATCCTGACTTTCGTGCTGATCATGTGCACGATCGGTTCGTTTCAATTATTCGAGCTGCCTTATGCGCTGATGCGAACGGGCAGTTCCGCGAACGGACCGGCTAACTCGGCACTGTTCATCGTGAGCTATCTTTATGACGCGGCCTACAACGTCGGCGATCTCGGGCTGGCCTCGGCCGTGGGCTGGGTGCTCGCGCTCATCATGCTGTCGGCCTCGTTGATTCAACTGCGCCTGACCGGAGGCGGTTCGGATGACTAGTCCGCGGTTTCGCGATCGATCCCCCTCACCGAAATCCTCATGAGCACGCTTCACTATTCTTTGATCAGCACCGCGGGTATCGGCGTCTTTTTGTGGCTGGTGGATCCACGCCGGCCGCGTCTGGTTTCGCGGTATGCGCGTTTCGTCGGGTTGATCGGGTTGGCGGCGGCGTTTCTCGCTCCGTTCATCTGGGTCACATGTGCGGCCTTCAAGGAGCGTTCGGTGCTGATGGAATATTCGTTTCTGCCGCCGGTATCGACGTGGGGGCAGAGTCTGAGTTTGGACAACTTTCGTCGGCTTTTCATCCCCCGCACGACCTTGGAAGGTGAGGTGGCGTTTTGGCAGTTTGGGCTCAACTCGCTGTTTCTCGCCAGCACGGCGACGATGATTCAAACCTTCTTCTGCTCGCTCGGCGGGTATGCGCTGGCGAAGTTCCGCTTTCAGGGCCGGCGGCACCTGATGCTGTTCATGCTCGGTTCGATGATGTTGCCGAGCATGCTGTTTTTGGCCCCGACCTATGAGATGATGGTGCAGCTCGGTTGGATCGATCACTACGCCGCGCTGCTCGTGCCCGGGGCGGTGAGTGCGTTTGGGATCTTCCTGTTTCGGCAGGCGATGCTTGCGGTGCCGGACAGCCTGATCGAGGCGGCGCGGGTGGATGGGGCGGGCGAGTTTCGGATCTATTGGCAGGTCGCGACCCCGCTGGTGCAACCGATGACGGCGGCGTTTTGCCTGATCGTCTTCATGGGGCAATGGAACGCGTTTATCGGTCCGCAGGTGTTCCTGCAATCGACCTATAAACTTACGGTGCCGGTCGTGCTCAGCCAATACGTGACGCAGTTTGCGGAGGACTACGGCATCTTCCTCGCGGGAACCTTCCTTTCTATCTTACCGGTGGCGGCCCTGTTCCTCGCGCTCCAACGCGAGTTCATCGGCGGCATCACGGCGGGGGCGGTGAAGGGGTAGCAAAAGGGCGACGCGGTTTGCCGGGTCGCCCGATGACTGCGAGAACGGAGGGCCGGCTGTCGCGTCCGCCCGGCTCACTCACTTCACCGGCGTCGCGCGCAGGAGCAGCACGTCGTGGGACGCGAGGTGTTTGCTCGTCGTGGTGGCATTGTCACCGACGTCGGTCTGGGCCCAGACATCACGCAACGTTTGTCGGCCGGAAACCATGAACAGGCGATCCCACGGGATGGTAACCTCCTGAGCTTGGTTGGACGTGTTGAGCGCACAGATGGCCCATTCGCCGTTGCTCAATTCCTTGACGAAAATCTCGATGCCTTTGGCGTCTTCTTTCAGCACGCGGTAGCCCTGTTTGCCGAGCGGGTCCTGGTCGATGGCGAGCACGTCGGCGTTGGTGAGGATGGCGGTGATTTCGGGACTCATGTGCCGCACGTCGTTGCCGGCCATCAGCGGCGCGGCCAGCATGCACCAGAGCGTGAAGTGCGCGCGAGACTCGGCGATGGTGAGACCTTCGTTGCCCACTTCGAGCATGTCGGGATCGTTCCAGTGGCCGGGGCCGGCGTATTTGGCGAGACCGTTGGGACCCCAGTCGTCGACCAGCGAGGATTGCAGATCGAGGATGCGCTTCCAGCCCATCTCCCACATTTTAACGCCGTCGTAGCTGTCGTAGATGTCGCCGCTGGTGCGCCAAAGGTGGCCGACGTCCTCCGCCCACTCCCACGGTTTTGCTTTGCCCCATTCACACATGCTGAGCACGACGGGCCGTCCGGCGGCATGGATGGCGTCGCGAATTGTCAGATAGGCCTCCTTCGCATCGCGGGTGCCGGTATTGCACCAATCGTATTTGAGGTAGTCGACCCCCCAAGAAGCGAAGAGCAGGGCGTCTTGGAATTCGTGGCCTTGGCTGCCGGGATAGTCGGCGCAGGTGCGGCTGCCGGCGCAGCTGTAGATGCCGAGTTTGAAACCGCGTTCATGCAGATAGTCGCCGAGTGCTTTCATGCCGCTGGGGAACTTCTCCGGGTCGGCCACGAGATTGCCGGCGGCATCGCGTTCGCGCAGCGACCACGTATCGTCGAGCACCACGTAGGTGTAGCCGGCCTCGCGCATGCCGCTTTTGATCATGGCTTCGGCCGTCTCTTTGACGAGAGTCTCGTTGATCTTGCTGGCGAAGGTGTTCCAGCTGTTCCAGCCCATCGGAGGCGTCTCGGCCAAGCCGGGAAATTTTTGAGCTGAGGCCAGCGAAGGCAGGGCCAGGACGGTTGCCAGCAACCAGTGGGTAAGATTTCTCATTTGGATCATGGGGTGAAGCCGCGGGTAAGGCTTAAGGGGGGAGCAGGATAGCCCATCGCCGCCGACTGGGGAAGGGGATTGCTTGCTCGGACGTTGAGATGGTTTGCCGCGCCACCGGTCTCAATTGACGGATAATCAATCTCCTTCCGGGCAAGGGGCCCGTGCCCTAGACTCATTCGCCCCTAAACCCTCATGTCATACCCTCAAAATTTCACCTGGGGAGCCGCCTCCTCCGCCTACCAAATCGAAGGTGCCTGGAACGTCGACGGGCGAGGCCCGTCGGTGTGGGACACGTTTTCTCACACGCCGGGAAAGATCTTCGAGAATCATCACGGGGACGAGGCTTGCGACCATTACCATCGTTGGCCGGAAGACGTTGCGCTGATGAAAACGCTCGGGGTGGACGCCTACCGGTTTTCCCTGTCGTGGTCGCGTATCCAACCAACTGGCACCGGCGCGGCAAATGAAAAGGGGCTGGAATTCTACGACAGGTTGATCGACGGCCTGTTGGGCGCAGGCATCACGCCGTGGGTAACCTTGTTTCACTGGGATCTGCCGCAGGTCTTGGAGGATCGAAGGGGCTTTCTGAACCGTGATCTGGTGGAATGGTTTGGCGACTACGCGAATATCGTGGGCGCGCGATTCGGGGATCGGGTCAAACACTGGATGACGATCAATGAACCCCCGGTCATCATGGGCCTCGGCTACCAGGAAGGGAAATTCGCTCCCGGATTGCAGCGCCCGTTCAACGAATGTCTCGCGGGCGCTCACCATCTCCTGATGGCGCACGGGCGCGGGGTGCAGGCGCTGCGGGCGCACGGTGACGGAACTGAGAAAATCGCCATCGCGCACACCTCGCGCGAGCCGATACCCGCCACCGATGCTCCGGCGGATGTCGAGGCGGCGCGAGCCCGCTACTTCGCCTCGACGAGCCGCACGATGTGGAACCTGGCCTGGTGGGCCGATCCGATTGCCTTCGGGCGGTATCCAGAAGATGGATTGAAAGCCTTCGCGGCGGATTTGCCCGAGATCACCGACGCCGATATGGCGTTGATCGCGCAGCCCATCGATTTCCAAGGTTACAACTGTTACTCGGGCATGAAGGTGCGCGCCGGAGCAGATGGGGTGGCCGAGGATGTGCCGGGCAATTGGGGGGTGGGTGATCCGCGGGGCACCTTGCCGTGGCTTCACGTGGCACCGCGCGCGATTTACTGGGCGGCGCGTTGGCAGAGCGAACGCTACGGCCTGCCGGTCGTGTTTACAGAAAACGGATTCTGCAATACCGACTTCGTGCACCTGGACGGCGCGGTGCACGATCCGCAGCGTATCGACTTCATGACGCGCTACCTGGGCGAAATCGAGCGGGCGATCACGGATGGGGCGAACGTGGGGGGCTATTTTTATTGGTCCATTCTCGATAACTTTGAATGGGCGGAAGGCTACAAGGACCGCTTCGGTCTCGTGCATGTCGACTACACCACGCAGAAGCGCACGCCGAAGGATTCGTTTTTCTGGTATCGAGACTGGATGGCGCGTCACAAGAGCCAACCCTAGTCCCGGTCCGATGCGTTCGAATGCCCCTTCGACGCCATGCTCCATCGTTTACCCCCCCTGTTCCGATTCGCTTTGCGCCTCGCGCTGGTCACGACCGGTGCCAGTGGAAACGCGTGGGCGGTTTTCACGGATGTAACGGCCACCTCGGGTATCGACTACACGCACGCGCCGACGTCCAACGCGCTCGCGTGGAGCACGGCGCCGGCAGCGGCGGTCGATGTTAACGGCGACGGGTGGACGGATGTGGTGGTGGGGCGGGCGGAAGCGTCGTGCCTGATGTTCATCAATCAAGGCAACGGGCGCTTCGTCGACGAAAGTGGCGCCCGCGGCGTCACGGCGGTCTCGGCGATCGGCGGCATCGCGGCGGGCGACTTCGACAACGACGGCGACCAGGATCTGTTTCTGGTGCCGATGAACGGTCCGCGTTGTTTCCTGTTGATTAACGACGGCAGTGGACGGTTCACCGAGCAAGCGGTGGCGCATGGTGCGGATCTCACCCTGCCCGGTGGCCAAACCCACCGGGGCCGCAGTATCGGCGTCGTCGATTTCGACCGCGACGGCTACCTCGACCTGCACTTGACGGAATACAACGTCGTGGACCCGGCTGATCCGACCCGGCACGCCGTGCTGCTGCGCAACCGTGGTGCGACGGCGCCGGGTCAGTTCACCAACGTTACAGCGATGCGCGGTCTTACGCAGCCGCGCACGGGCACGACCTTGTGGGGGTTCTCGTCCGGTTGGGCGGACTTCGACGAGGATGGCTGGCCGGACCTGGCGCTGGTGGTCGATTTTGGACAAACCCAGTTTCATTGGAATGAAGGTGGCACCGCATTTTTGGAGGGCGCCCATGCCGCCGGGCTAGCCCGGGAGGAAAACGGCATGGGCGTTGCGATCGCCGATGTGGATCGCGACGGGCGGCTCGATCTGTTGGTCACGTCGATTTTCGATCAAGCGTCGTTCACCGCCAGCCGCATCAATTCGGGCAACAAGCTTTATCGGAATCTGGGCGGACGTCGGTTTGCGGAGGTTTCGGCCGACGCGGGCGTCGGCCGGTCCGGTTGGGGATGGGGCGCGGCGTTCTTCGACCCCGACAACGACGGCGATCCGGATTTACTGGTGACGAACGGGCAGGACTTCGGTTGGGGGGATGATCCGCGCGCGTCGTTTCAAGGATCGGCGACCGATCCGACCACGTATTACCAGAACGACGGGAGCGGGGTGTTCGCCAACGCGACGCCAGGGTCCGGCATCACGGATCGCGGGCTTGGCCGGGCGGTGGTGATCGCGGACTTCGATCGCGACGGGGACGAGGACGTTTTGATCACACAGGCCTACGGCAAACCAATCCTGTATCGAAATGATGGTGACGCGGTGATGAGGAATCATTGGGTGCAGTTCACTTTCGCGGGCACGACCTCGCCGCGTGACGGGTTTGGCGCGGAGGTGAGGATCACGGCGGGTGGGCAAAGGCAGACGCTCTTGTTCCAGCCGTCCAACAGCTTCGTCGGTCAACGCGAGGCCGTGTTGCACGTGGGGTTGGGGACCGCGAGCACGGTCGGCACGCTCGAAGTGCGCTGGCCCTCGGGGATCGTGCAGACCGTGAGCGACATCGCGGTCGATCAACGCGGGCGGTTGCGGGCGGGGATCCGAGCCCGGCATACGCGTGGTTTAAAGACGGAGTGGCGGTGCCAGGAGCCACCGATGCCAGCTACACCGTGAAACGTCTGCATCCGATCGACGCGGGCCGCTACACGGTGCGCGCGACCAATCCACTGGGCACGGTCGAGAGCGCGCCCGCCGTGGTCGCGGTGACGATGGATCCGTCGAGCCGGTCGGTCGCGCGTTGGTGGAATGAGGCCCTGCTCGATGCGATTCGCGTGGATACGCCGAATCCCCCGGTGCATGCGCGCAATCTCTACCATCTGTCGGCCGCGATGTGGGATGCCTATTGGCCCTACACGGGCGAAGGCTGGAGCCGGGCCGCACCGATTTTCGCGTTCGAACCCGCCCGGAGCGGGGGCGAGGCGGCACAGCACCAAGCGATCAGTCACGCGGCATTCGGCCTGTTGCGCCAACGCTTCTCATCGAGCCCTGGCGCGGTGCGCTCGTTGGCGGAGTTTCGCTGGTTGATGCAACAGCTCGGCTACGATCCCGACGATACCGGTGTGGTGGGCGAAGGGCCCGCCGCCGTGGGTAATCGCATCGCGCGCGACGTGCTCGCGGCGACTCTGGCAGACGGGGCGAACGAGCCCCAGCACTACGCCGACCTCACCGGCTACACGCCGCGCAATAAACCGCTTGTGGTGAGTTTGCCCGGGGCGGAGATGGCGGCGCCAAATCATTGGCAACCGCTGGCGCTGGCGTTTTCGGTCACGCAAAATGGGATCGTCGTCGGCGAGAGCGTGCAATCGTTTGTCGGCGTCAACGCGCTCGGCACGACGCCTTTTGCGTTGGCGAAATCTACGGCGACGACCTTTCGACTCGACCCGGGCCCGCCTCCGCAACTGGGCACGGCGTCGGACCAAGCGTTCAAGCAAAGCGCGCTTGCGTTGATCGAAGCGTCCGGGTGGCTGGATCCGGCGGATGGCGTGATGGTCGATATTTCCCCGGGCAAGCGTTTCAATAACCCGCTCGGCAGCAACGCGGGGCGGGGCCATGCGTTGAATCCCACGACGGGACAGCCCTACGCGCCCAACCTCGTGAACCGGGCCGATTACACGCGCGTGTTGGCGGAGTTCTGGGCGGATGGGCCGGCTTCGGAGACACCGCCCGGGCACTGGAACGTGTTGTTCAACGACGTCAGCGCTACGCCGCATTTTTCGCGGCGCTATGCCGGTCAAGGCGCGGAACTTTCGGCGCTCGAATGGGATATTCGCGGGTATCTCGCGCTCAACGGGGCCCTGCACGACGCGGCTTGTCTGGCGTGGGGTTTGAAGTGGATCCACGATTCGGCGCGCCCGATTTCGATGATTCGCTACCTCGGTGGTTTGGGGCAGTCGTCGGACCCGGCCGGGCCGTCCTATCACGCGGAGGGGGTGCCGCTACAGCCAGGTTTGGCGGAGGTCATTACGGCGGAAAGTTCCGTCGCGGGACAGCGTCATGCGCACCTGGCGGATCATGAGGGCGAGATCGCGATCCGCGCCTGGCAGGGCGAACCGGCTGATCCGCATACGCAAACCGGCGGGGTCGGTTGGATTCGGGCGGTGGATTGGGTGCCTTATCAACTCTCCACTTTCGTGTCGCCCGGATTTCCGGGGTATGTTTCGGGCCACAGCACCTTTAGCCGCGCGGGCGCCGAGGTGCTGACGCTGCTCACGGGCTCGTCGTTTTTCCCCGGCGGGTTGGGCGTGTATTCGTTTGATCGCGACGCGTTCCTGCGTTTCGAAGCCGGACCTTCGGCGGACGTGACTTTGCAGTGGGCCACTTACTACGACGCGGCCGACCAGGCGGGGCGTTCGCGGATCTTTGGCGGCATCCACATCGAAGCAGACGATTTCGAAGGCCGGCGCCTTGGCTCGCGGGTTGGTCTTGAGGCGTTCCTGAAAGCGCAGTCCTTGCGCATGGGGAGCGCGGCATCGGCGGCACCGGGCTTGATCAACCTGTCCACGCGGGCCCGGACGGGGATCGGCGACGAGGTGACGATTGCGGGCTTTGTGGTGGGAGGGGGTGACGAGCAAGCGGTGTTACTGCGCAACGTTGGGCCGAGTCTGCTGCGTTTTGGCGTGTTGGATTGTGACTTGGATCCGAAGATGGAGCTGCATGCGGCCGGGCAGACGCGCGCGTTGGCGGGTAACGACGACTGGGAGAGCGCGAGTGATGCTTCTGCCGTGGCGGCGCGGGCCGCGGCGGTCGGCGCATTTGCCTTGGATAGCGGCGGACGTGACGCGGCGACGGTCACGTCACTGCCCCCGGGGGCCTATACGATGGTTACGGAATCGAATAGCGGTGACCGAACGGGAATCGCGTTGGCGGAGGTGTATGGCGTCCACCTCCAGAATCTTTCGACGCGAGCGAAGGTGACCGCCAACGACGGCGTCGTGATCGCGGGTTTTACGTTGGAGGTGCATGAACCGGCGATGGTATTGATCCGTGGGGTCGGCCCGGGACTCGCCTCGTTGGGCGTCGCGGGGGCCCTAAGCGATCCGCGGATGGTGGTCTACCGTCAGGAAGCGGGAGGCAGAACCAGTGAAGTGGGATACAACGACAACTGGAGTGACGATGAGCGGGCTTCGTTGGTGGAGGATGCCGCCGCGAAGGTCGGCGCCTTTGCGTTGGCCGCCGGCAGCCGGGATGCCGCGACGATTTTGCAACTGGGCTCGGGGAGCTACACGGTGGTGTTGTCCGGCGTCGACGATGCGGAAGGAGTGGGATTGATCGAGGTGTATCACGTGCAGTGATACGAATTCAGCCTGGGGCGCGATGGCAGCCGCCGAGAAACCAGACCGGCCGCAGCCTCTAGGGCTGGCGGCCAAACGTGGTGCGGAACCGCTCGATGAGTTGGGCGCGGTCGGCGGGCGGGACCCTGGGCTGGCGGGCGATTTCTTCGAGCCAGTGGCTGGCGGCGTCTTCGTCGCGTTGGCCGATAGCGACGAATGCCAAGGTGGAAAGCGCGACGGGATACCCCGGCTCGGCTTTGAGCGCGGCGTTCAAGCGGGCGATGCCTTCGTCGACCCGGTTGAGTTTGAAATAGAGGCCGGCGACCTCGACGTAGGGACCGGGCTCGGCGGGACGTAGCTGGATGGAAGTTTCAAACTCCTCCACGGCGTGTGGCAGGTCTCCGCCGGCGGCGAGGAGTCGGCCGCGTTCGAGATGCAGGCTGGGGGAACGGGGATTGTGAGCGAGACCGTTGGCCACCGCCCGCGCCAGACTGGAGGCGTCGTTTTGGCGCTTCAGCACGTCGATGAGGTAGGCCCATCCGTCCGCCTCGGTAGGCGCGAGTTGGGTGGCTCGTTCCAAGGCGCGTCGGGCGGCGTTCATGTCACCGAGGTCGGCCAGCAAGGTGCCCAGTTGACGATGCACCGCAGCGTCCTCGGGGTCGATGGCCAGGGCGCGTTGCAAGAGTTCACGGGCCCGGAGGGGGGCGCTGGCGCTGGCGTAGAGATCGGCCGCGACCGCGAGCTGGTAGGGATCGAAGCAGGCGTCGAAGAGTTCATCGATCCACGGATCGGGCACATCGCGGAAGCGGTCGCGTGAGACGGACCGCGCACGTGCGGCGGCCGCTTCAGCAGGGTGGTTCAATTGATCTGCCAGCCGGGCCAGCAATGACCACGCCGGACCGAAGTCGGGCGAATGCGAAAGCAGTGCGGTGAGACGCGTGTAGGCGGCGGTCTCGTTCCCGCCGGAGGCCTCGCATCGTGCCAGACCGAGCTCCGCATGCGGAGTCGTGGCGGCGTCTGCGAGCGCGAGGGCTCGGCTGTAGGCGGCGGTGGCACCCGCGAGATCGTTGAGTTTTAGCGCGGTGTCGCCTAGGCGAACCCACGCCGGGGCGTAGTCCGGATCGAGCGAGGTGGCTCGCTGCAGCCAGCCTCGCGCCTCGTCGAGTCGGCCGAAGCCGCCGATCAGCACGGCGAGCCGGTGCGGCCAGCGGGGCTCGCCGGGGTCGGTGGCGACCAGGGCGCGCAGGGCGGTTTCGGCTTGGGTGGCGTAACCGTTGGCCTGATACAAAGTCGCCAGCTCGGCAAGCGGCGAGCCGTGCTCCGGGTCGCGGCGGGCGAGATCGGTGGCGGCCTTGAGGCGGCGCGCCAGGCCGTCGGTTCGGCGCGGGAGGTCGTCGGGTAGTGCGGGCACGCCGGCGATGAGCACGGTCCGGGTGCGTTGGGCATCGCGATACCACCAGCCGACGAGTGCGAAGGCCGCGGCGATGAGGATCATCGCGCCGAAGAGGCGTCGAGTGCGCGGAGACGGACGTTTCACGGCTGGGTGTGCCGCCAGATGAGCAAGCGGCTCAGCCGGTCAAAGGGCGGGTAGGCGTGGAAGCCTCCCGTCACCAGGTCCACTTCGCCGTCACCGTCGAGGTCGCCGGCCGCGAGGGCGAGCAGATGGGTGGGCGTGTGCGCCAATACGTGAGGCGTGAAGTTGCCTCGTCCGTCGTTGCGGAACCACACCAGCGAGGCGGCTTTCGGGTCGCTCCAGTCATTGAAGCCGCTGACGGCGACCGCATCCATCGCCCCGTCCCGATCCAGGTCCACGCCGATCGGGGTATAGGCGCCGCGCAGGTCGCCCATGCGGTGAAAACGGAAGCCACCACCACCGAGGTTTTCGAGCCATTGCAGCCCGTGCCAAGTGCGGGCGCCGGGGGCGGCGAGATCGAAACCGTCGCCGTTGCTGTAAAGTAGATCTGGGCGGCCGTCGCGGTTCATGTCGGCGACGCTGAGGCCGCTGCTGCCGAAGTCCTCGTTGGTGGACCCGAAGATGACGCGCCGGGTGAAGGTGCCGGAGCCACTGTTCTCAAACAGGTAAACTTCTTCCCATTCTTGCGACACAACGGCGGCGACATCCGGAATGCGATCGCCGGTGAAATCGGCGATGCAGACGTTAATCGCGCCCGACAGGTCGAGCAGTTGGTGCGAGGCGAATGACCAGTCGCCGCGGTTCTCGAACCAGCGCACTTCCCCCTGGTTGTAGCCGAAGAGCGCGACCGCAAGGTCGGGTCGGCCGTCGCCATTGAGATCGCCGGCCTGGACATCGGTGACGCGGGGCACGTGTTCGGCGATCACATGGGGCGTGAAGTGCTGGGCGCCGTCGTTTTCGAGGACGAGGACGGTGCCGATCGGATCGTTGTTGGGGAATACCTGGCCCATGCTGGCCACGAGAAGATCGAGGTCGCCATCCGCGTCGATGTCGTAGGGTTCCGCGCGGACGACGGCCGGAATATCGGGGTAGAGCACGCTTTCGCTGAACGTGCCGGGGGCGCTCTGACGGAGAAGGTTGATGGAGTTCGTGCGAGCGTCGACGACGAGCACGTCGGCGAGGCCGTCTTGGTCGAAATCGACGATCCGCACATGGGCAATCCAAGGGTGGCCCTCAATGGGGAATCCGACGGCCTGCGCGGTGAGGTAGTCCAGATTTTCCACGGACTCCTTGGCCCGCGTGGCGGGAGGTTCGGGCGGCGGAGGCGGCCGACGGCATGACGTGCCCAAAAAGCAGATACCGAGACACAGCAGGAGGGGCTGGCGGATGAATCGCGGGGAAAGCATCGAAAGGGGACGTTTATCGATGGTTTGAGTCACGAGGGCAATCATCGTGAGCAGTCGGGGCCGGGGCGGCAGGCGGGCGTGGGGAAATAAAAAGCGGCGCCAGACCGGGAGGTCGCAGCGCCGCTGTTGGCGAGCCTTGCAGGCTCGAAAGGCTTAGAACGACAGCGTATTGGTGAGAGACCAGACGCGAGGTTCCGGAATGCGGCTGGTGGCGGGAGTGCCGTCGGGCTGCACGGTGATCGGAATGAGGTCGTCCGAAGCGAACACGTTGCGGATGTTCAGCTGGATGCGCCACGTCACTTTGTCGGTCAACTTGCGCTGGTAACCCATCCAGAAGTCCCAGGCGTCCTCGGCTTTGCCCTTGTAGGGATGGTCGATGTCGAAGGTGCCGTTGACGATGGGGAAGCCCGTGACGATCTCATCCTGCCAACGGTAGGCACCGCCGATATTGGCCCCCTTGAAGAGACCTTCCTTGAAGTTGTAGTTGGTTACAACGTTGAGGCGCCACGGACGAAGCTCGGGCACGTCGGCTCCTTCGAGCAGGCGGTAGAGCTGGTAGGAGCCGTAGAACTCGTTGATGAACTTGCTCCGCACGGTCTCGCCGCCGTAGGCACCGTTCCAGAGACGCACGTCGCCGGCCGGGCCTTGGTAGAACTCATAGCGCTCGTCGACCCACGCGCCGAAGGATTCGGCGAGGTTGCTGCGGGTGGCGGTGGTCTTGGCGAGGTTGATCGCGATGTTCCAATTCGGCGTCGGCTGGGCGGCGAGTTCGAACTCAACACCCTTCGATTGCGTGTCGCCGGTGACGGCGAGCGTGCTCGGTTCGATCGGGGAGACATAGCCACCCCAGCCGCCGGCCCAGACGGAGTCATCCGCGATATTCCAATGCGTCTTGAAATCGGCCGGAGGCGGATTGTTGAGCAAGGTGTCGATGGCCAGGGTCTCGGCGGCTTTGGCATCGGCGACCGATTGGCCCGGCGCGGGTTGGTAGGAGAGGAAGGGCACGTTCGAGTCGATCAGGCCCGAGGTGGGATCGTTCGGATCGGTGTAGGCGTAGTTGGTGGAGCCCTGGAAATCCGCGAGGCGAAGTCGTGACCACGTGGCGAACATGCGGCCCCAGGCTTCAGCGTAGCCCACCATGTAGACGCCGCTCAAGTTGCCGACGCCGCCGCCGTCGAGGGACGAGTTCTTCACGGTGGTCTCATACCAGTTCATTTTCAGCGTGAGCCGATCATTGAGCGTGGTGATGGTGACGCCATAGTCTTTCGTCTCGCCGGTGGGCGAGGCGATGGACTGGCCAAACACGTCGGTGCGACCGCCGGCCGGTTGGAAGTTGTCGGACTTGTTGTAGAAGATGCTGAAGTCCGTGTTGTAAGGCAGCTTTTCGCGGATGCGTTTCGGGGTATGGAGGACGACACTCCAGCTAGTGGATTTGCCGGTCTCTTCGTTGTAGCGGACGTTGTTGGTGCCGATCTTCACGTCGTCGGGGCCGCTGGGCAGCGTCCAGAGCGGTGAGTCGACCAGGCGTGAAGTGTCGGCGTTTTGCGGAGGGTCGCCGGCGTTATACTTGCGCGCGGTATCTTTGCGCCAGCCGACGGTGGGAACGAGCACGCCATCGAAGAAGTAACCCTGCCAGACGAGGGCGCCGGAATCGATCTCATCGCGGAACTTGTTGGCGAGGCTGTAGAGCTGGTCGCGATCCTGGCCGGAATAGCCATCGAGCACGTTGATGTTGGTGGTCGTCCACCCCACGACGCTATCGGCCGTGTAGGGGGCGGTGGCGCCGGGCTTGAGCGACGTGTCGAAGACGCTGGCGGTTCCGCTCGTCGGCGCCTGGAACGAGGTGATGTTCGGAATGTTGGCGTTGCCGAGCGTCGTGCCGAGGAGGCTGTCGCCGAGGTAGCTGATCGACGGGATGCGGCGGCTGTCCAGCGACTGGGAGAAGGCCGAGCGGTAGGACGAATCGGCGACGTAGCCATACCATTGGCGGCTTTCCTGATCGTTGCTCTGCTCCATATAGAGACCGGTGAAGACGTGGCGGCCGAGGATCTTGCCGAGCGTCGAGCGGTCCAGCAGGTCGGTGAAGTCGAGTTCGCCGAATCCGGTGAGGCGGAGGGCTTCGCGATCCGTCTCGCGGCTACGATTGGAGTTGGGGGCGCCCACGATGTAGGCACGACCGACGTTGGGGTTGGCGCTGCCGTCGGGAAGGGTGTCAAACACATCAACCGAGAGCCACGGATTCGGGCTCAGCTGGTTCTGTTCCTCCGTGTATTTCTGGCGGTCATACACGGCTTCGAAACCCACCTTGTTGTTGAAGAGGGTCTGACCGGCGGAGATGTTATAGGCTTCGAAGTCCTGCAGCTCCGATTTGGTCGGACCGTCGATCAACTTATTGTAGAAGTCGAAGACTCCGGGATCGGTGAGGGTGTAGGCCTTGTAGGCGCCGAGTGACTGGTTGGGCAGACCGACTTTGTTGGCGTAAACGTCATAGGTTTGGATACCGCGATAGACGCTCCACGGGATGGTTACGCCCTCGGGCAGGCCGGTGGTCTGAAGACTTGGTTCAAAGAATCCCGTCTGCACCCCGGTGTTATTGTTGCCGAAAACGGCGACCGGTTGGTCGAAGATCTGGCCGCCCGCCCCACCGTCAATCCACGGTTGGTAGTTCGGGTTTGTCTGCGTGTTCGACATGGTGGGGAACACCGCACCATTGGTCGGGTTGGCGGCCACATCGGCCGGGGAATTGAGCGCCACGCGATTGGCCGCGTAGGTCTGTTGGTTCATGGCGTTGAACCATGGCGTGATCGCATCGATCGGCGGGGTGATGCGCGGGCGGTTGGCGTCGATGTCGCCCTTCTCATAGTTGACCTTGAAGGACGTGCGCGCCGAGTCGCTCCGAATGAATTTCGGGTCCCAGCGCAGGGCGGTGTAGAGCCGCTTGTCGCGTTGGAAGGCCGGGTCTTGGCGGTAGTAGGTCTTGTCGTGCAGACCGGCGATGCGGAAGGCGAGTTCGTCGTCGAGCACCTCTTCGTTGTATTCCGCGCTGACGCGGTTGCTGCCGAAGCTGCCGAAGCGCAGCTCGACCTCACCGCTGTCTTTGAAGGCGGCGGTGTCGAGGCTGCCGTTGACGATACCGGCGGGCGAGCCGATGCCGAAAAGGATGGCATTGGGACCGCGTTGGAGATCGATGCGGCCGACGGAGTAGGAATCCCACGGAATGTCCGTCAGGAAGAAGTCGCGGGTGTTGTCGGCGTTGGTGAGGCCGCGAACCCGCGTGTTGTTTTGAGGTTGGATTCGCTGGGCGCTGGTATCGATGCGGGCCCCCGTGCCGGCACCGGCGAAGTTGCCGGAGGTGCCACCGACCTCGGTGCTTGTGGTATAGACGAGCAAGTCTTGGGAGTTCTTTGCGCCGGTGTCCTTGAGGAACTGTTCGGTAACCACGGAAATGGCGGAACCGACGTCTTTCAATTCGGTGCGGATGCGCGTGCCGGCCAAGGTTGCCTTGGCTTGGTAGGTATTGGCATCTTCGGTGGATTCGACGACAAACGGTGAGAGCTCGATGGTCTCATCGGACGTCTCCGCCGCAGCGGAGGGAGCGGGAGCGGTCTGACCCAGTAGGTTGGGTGCGACCGTAGCTAGCATGACGGCGAGGCTGGCGCCCGCCGACGCGAATTTGCGGTTCATAAGAAGCCTTGGTGAGGGGTTGAGGTATAGCCCTGGAAAGGGGTGGGCTGCAGGATGAAGGTAGCGGCTCAATCGGTTTTCGGGAATGAGTTCGCTTGCGTTACTAATGAGTTTCTTTGTCGCGGGCCTTTTTAGTCTGATTCGCGACCAAATGAGTTTTTACAGAGGGGAATCAGGCGGTTTTGCCGCGATGGGCAGACGCGGGCGGGGCGACCGTGCAAAAGAAATCGGTTTCTTGAGACTCTTTGCGGGATTGCCCATGCGATGATTTCACCGGAGGCTGAGATTATGCGACCCCAAGTGCTCCTGGTTTTTTTGATGTTTCACGAAGAATGCACGCCGGTGATTCGGGGAATCATTCACTACACCCGTTCGCATCGCCCGTGGCGCGCGTATATCGACGACGAGGCGATGGCTTCACGGAAGCCGGATTGGCTGCGCGAGCAAAAATGGACGGGGGTGATTTCCCGGCATACCACGCCGGAGATGGTGAAGGTCTGCGCGGAGGAAGGTATCCCTTTGGTGGATATGGCCGACGCCGAGCCTTTCCCGGGGGTGCCAAAGATTCGGCCGGACAACCACGCGGTCGGGCATCTGGGGGCGGAGCATTTTATGGAACGGGGTTTTCGCACGCTGGGCTTTTCGGGCTTCCGCAACTGTGGATGGTCCTGCGAACGCCGCGACGGCTACATGGAGGCGGCCAAATTGGGCGGCGCGCAGTGCGAGGTGCTGGACGTTGATTATCCCGGTGATCTCACGCCGACGTGGGACGAGGAGCAAACGCAGTTACTGGCCGATTGGCTGACCCGGTTGCCGAAGCCCGTGGGGGTGATGGCGTGCAACGACATGCGGGCATTTGAGGTGATGGCGGCCTGCCAAGTGGCGAATCTGCTGGTGCCCGAGCAGGTGGCGGTGATCGGCGCGAACAATGACGCGCTGCGCTGCGAACTGGCGTTTCCACCCCTGTCGAGTGTGGCCACGGATTCGTTTCAATCCGGCTACGAGGCGGCCGCGATGCTGGATCGGATCATGCGCGGAGAAACGGTCGAATCGCGTTACCTGCGCATCGATCCGCGCGAGGTCGTGGTGCGGCACTCCTCGGACGTGTTGGCCATCGATGATCGCAACGTGGCGGCCGCGCTGAGTCACATTCGGGAGCACGCCTGTGATGGGTTGACGGTCGATCAGGTGTTGCGGCATGCCTCGGCCTCCCGGAGTCAGCTGGAGAAGAAGTTTCGCAAGTATCTGGGCCGATCCCCGCAGGCGGAGATTCGACGGGTGCAGGTGGATCGGATTCGACGGCTGTTGGTCGATACGGATTTTCCGCTGAAGAAAATCGCGGAACTCGCTGGTTTTGAACACGTGGAATACATGAGTGTGGTGTTCAAGCGTATCTCGGGGATCACCCCGGGGGAGTTCCGGCGGCGCCACCAAGGGCGGGATGATCGTTCCTATTAGGCCGATTTTCTACAGTCTTGTCGGGTCCGATTGCATCTGCGAGGTGCCTTCGAACGCATCCTTCCTGATGTCGCGTCCATTCCTCGCTTTCCCTCGCGGTAAAAACCCGCACGATGCCGGTTCCTGCCATCATGGGTGAACCGACCGACCTTCCCGACTACGACTACGAACCCAAGGAGGTCGCGCTCTCGCCGACCGAGAAACCGATGGGGTTTATGGAGCACTTGGAGGACCTCCGCTGGACCTTGGTCAAGTCGGCGCTCGCCTTTACGGTCTTCGCGGTGCTGATCGGCGTCTTCATGCAGCAGTTCAACGACGTGCTGCTGTGGCCGTTGAACCATGTGAAAGGCGACTACCCGCAGTTCATCCTCGATCTGGGCACGACCTCGATCATGGAGGGCTTCACCGTCGTCATTCAGATGTGCTTTATGGGCGGGCTCGTAATGAGTGCGCCGTTCATCTTTTTCTTTGTGGGGCAATTTGTGGCGCCGGCGTTGAACGAACGGGAGACGAAGCTCGTGCTGCCAACCTGTGGCGCGGCGTTTGTGTTGTTTCTCATTGGCGCGGCTTTCAGTTTTTTCCTGCTCGTGCCGAGCACGATGCGCGTTTCCATCGAACTCAACGAATTGTTTGGATTCACGATGCGGTGGACGCCGGGAGCCTATTACAGCCTGTTGATCTGGCTCGTGCTGGGCGTGGGCGCGGCGTTTGAATTTCCGCTGTTGATCGTGCTGTTGGTGTTTCTCGGTCTGGTCACCACCAAGAAACTACGAGGGTGGTGGCGGCACGCGTTGCTGGTGGCGTTTATCGTCGCGGCCGTCGTGACGCCGACGCCCGATCCGGTGACCCAGACGTCATTGGCCCTGCCATTGTATGCGCTCTATTGGATCGCGATTTTGGTGGCGAGTCGGATCGAGAAATCCAAGGCCGAAGCGACGGACGAGGCGTAATCCTGCGAGCGGGTGAGGCGGGGCGCGACGCGCGGGCTTGGCCGTTGTTTTACAGCTGGATCGGCAAGCCGATTTCGATGATCTGCGTCGGGAGGATCCGGTAATAATCCTTTACGGGTCGGGCGTTGCGGCTGAGCAGGGCGTAGAGCGCCTTTTGCCACTCGAACATACGCGCGTTGCCGCCGCTGATGATCATCTCGCGGTTAAAATAATACGTGGTGCCGAGGGGCGTGAGTTGCACGCCTTGGGCGCGAATGCGGTCGACCAGCCACACCACGTCAGGCTGCTCCATGTAGCCATAGCGACCGACGGCGCGCCAGACGCCTTCGCCCATGGACTCGATCGCCATGCGTTCGTCGCTGGGGATTGAAGGAACTTCCTCGGTCAGAATCGTGAGCAGGACGACGGTTTCTTGCAGGCATTTGTTGGCCTTGAGGTGATGCAGCAGGGCCAGCGGGGTGCCTTTTGGCGTCGCGACCATGAACACGGCGCTGCCGCTCACGCGCACGATGTTCTTACTCTTCGCGATGCTGGATAGTTCCAGCTCGGTCGTGGCGCCACCATAGATCTTTTCTTGGATCTCGTTGCGGCCGCTTTTCCAGGTGTGCATCACGGCCAGCAAGGCCGCGCCAATCGAGATCGGCAGCCAACCGCCGTCGAGGAACTTGGGCACATTGGCCGCAAAGAAACCGAGATCGATGGAGATGAAAAAGGCGCACATCGCCAACGCCTGCCACCACTTGAAGTGCCATCGCCGGCGGGCCACGAAGAAGAGCGCGAAGGTCGTGACGGCCATTGTCCCGGTGACGGCGATGCCATAGGCCGCCGCCAGATGCGAGGAGGAGCGAAACATCAACACGGTCGCGATCGCGCCTGCCGCCAAGCCGAAGTTGACGAGCGGCACGTAGATCTGGCCCTGCTGCTCGGCGTTGGTGTGCTGCACCTTCAGGCGCGGGAAATAGCCCAGCTGCATGGCTTGGCGGATGAGGGAAAACGTGCCGGAAATCAGGGCTTGGCTGGCGATGATGGCGGCAAAGATGGACAGCATCAGCAAGCCGCCGCGCAACAGTCCTTCCGGTGCGAGCGAGAGGAAGGGGTTTTCCAAATCGGTCGGGTGCGAGATGACGTAGGCGCCTTGCCCGAAGTAGTTCAAGGTGAGTCCCGGCAGCACCAGCCCATACCACGCGCGGAGGATGGCCGGTCGGCCGAAATGCCCCATGTCGGCATAGAGTGCCTCGACGCCCGTGATCGCGAGCACGACCGAACCAAGGATCGGCACGACGGCTCCCGGATGCGTCGAGAGCAGGTCCCACGCATACAACGGATTCAGCGCCCGAAACACTTCCGGATGCTTCACGATATGCCACAGGCCGAGCAGCCCGAGGGTCGTAAACCAGACGCACATCACCGGACCGAAAAGCAGGCCGATCGTGTGGGTGCCCCGACGCTGCACCCAGAACAGCCCGACGAGAATTGCGATCGTCAATGGGATGACGTAGCGCGCCGCAGCGGGCACGATGAGTTGCAGGCCTTCGGTGGCGGACAAGACGGAGATGGCGGGGGTGATGACGCCTTCGCCGCACAGCATCGCGGCGCCGACGAGAATCAGCACGACGCCCGGGGCGATGCCGCGTCCCGTTTTCGAGCCGCGATCAAGGCCGCCCAAGGCCAGCAACGCAAAGATACCGCCTTCGCCACGATTGTCGGCGCGCATGACGACGGTCGCGTATTTGAGACTCACGACGAGCATCAGCGACCAAAAGATCAGCGAAAGGATGCCGTAAACGCCTGTCACCTGATCGGCGAGCGGGAGGTGGTGAATCGACTCACGCAGGGCGTAAAGCGGACTCGTGCCGATGTCGCCGAACACCACCCCAAGGGCACCAAGCGAGAGCGCGAGCCGGGCCTTGGCCGATGAAGCCTGATCCGAAGTAGGGTGGGACATGAGCGGGGGAGCCTTTGGCAATCGAGGCAGGCGTCCAAGCTGAATTTAGCGACGTTTGCACGGTCCGATTGACCTCGAAACGACCCTGCGCACCGTGGGGGCATCATGAAACCCTCCGCTGCTGCGCCCGATTGGCAGGTCGCCAAGACCTACTCCGACATCCTTTACCACAAGACCGACGGCATCGCCAAAATCACGATCAACCGTCCGGAGAAGCGTAACGCGTTTCGTCCCGAAACGGTGTTTGAACTGCACGAAGCGTTGATCGACGCCCGCGAGGACACGTCCATTGGCGTTGTGCTGCTCACGGGGGCCGGACCTCATACGGACGGCAAATACGCGTTTTGCGCGGGTGGTGACCAAAGTGTGCGCGGGCACGCCGGCTATGTGGGCGGCGACGGCATCCCGCGCCTCAATATTCTGGAAGTGCAGAAACTCATCCGTTCCATGCCGAAGGTCGTGATCGCGTTGGTGGCCGGTTACGCGATCGGTGGCGGGCACGTGTTGCATCTTGTCTGCGATCTCACCATCGCCGCCGACAACGCCATCTGCGGTCAGGTCGGCCCGAAGATGGGCAGCTTCGACGGAGGGTTCGGCGCGAGTTATCTGGCGCGCATCGTGGGCCAGAAAAAGGCGCGCGAGATTTGGTATCTTTGCCGTCAATACAGCGCGCAGGAGGCGCTCGACATGGGCTTGGTCAATGCCGTCGTGCCCGTGGCCGACCTCGAGGCGGAAGGCGTGAAGTGGGCGCAGCAAATTTTGGGACACAGTCCGCTGGCGATTCGTTGCCTGAAGGCGGCCTTCAACGCCGATGTGGACGGCCAGAGCGGCCTGCAGGAACTCGCGGGCAACGCGACCTTGCTCTATTACATGAGCGAGGAGGCGAAAGAGTTTCACGGCGCCCAGCGGGAGAAACGCGCGCCGGATGCGCGACGTTTCCCTTGGTTGCCGTAGCCATCGCCCGGCGGGTTTTATGGCGTGGCGCGCTTCGGGGGGAAGAGACCCTGCAGGATGGCCGTGCCTTCCCCGGCGGCATCACGCACGGCGAATCCGCCGCGGTAGTCCCAGACGGCCCAGCCGAAGCCGTGGCGTTCGCAGGACTCACGCACGGCTTTGGTCCAGCGTTCCCGGGAGTCGTCGGGCGCCTTGTCGTAGACGCCGAACTCGCCGATGTGCACTTCGACGTCGGGCGCCTGCTGCTTTACCCAGCGCGCGACGCGGATGAAATCGGCTTCGATCGCGGCGGCGGTCAACGCATGTCCGGCCGACTGCAGCACCCAATGATCGGCGCGCACCGTGCCGGTGAGATCCGGGGCGGTGCCGGGGAAGGTGACGACGGGCATGTCGTCCGGGAACTCGACCCACGAGGCGCGTTGATGCGTGAAGATCATCGGCTCGTAGTAGTGGAGCGTGAGCGCGACGTGCGGATCATCCGGCAAGACCACATCGGACAGGGTGGAGAAACCGCTCCAGCGGTTCGACGTGAGATAGACGGTGCGGGTCGGATTGGACTCGCGGATGGCGGCGAGTAGGACGCGGTTGAGTGCATTGAGCTGTTGGTTTTCCTCCGCGACGGGTTCGTTGAGGATCTCGAAACGGAGCCCCGCGTCGGCGTCCGCGAAGCGTCGGGCCACGTGTCGCCAGAAATTGGCGACATCGTGTTGCAGGGTCCGGTCGGTGAAGAGGGATGATTCCTGCGCGGTCGGGTCGAAGCTCGCGCCGGGCAGAAAATGCATGTCGAGGATCACGCCCAGGTCGCGCGCCCGGGCCCAGGCGAGCGCCTGTTCGAACGGCTTGATCTTGGATTCGTCGAGCGAGCCATCGGCCTGAAGCCAGAGCCGGCCATCGATGGGGAAGCGGATGTGGTCGAAACCTTGGTCGGCGATCCAGGCGACATCGGATTCGCCGAACCAATCGGCGGCGTAAGGGCGTTCCGGGTAGTTTTGCGAAAGCCAGTGACTGATGTTGATGCCTTGGCGGAATGTCGGGGACGCCGCCGCGGCGGCGAACGGGCCGAAAAAGGGGAGACTGAAACCAAGCATGATGACAGCAAGGGAGCGGCGAACAGTTCGCCCGAGGATGAGGTGAGGGGGCATGGCGCGATCCTTGAACCGACGTGAACCGGATGGCCAGTCAGGGTTTCCCGGCGGCGGTCTCGGGCGGAACCAAAGCCGCTCGCGCGGCGTGAAATTTCAAACGATACGACCCCACGGAGGCAGATGAAGCAATGCCCCATAAGTCGCAGACTATGCGTTGGCATGTGTTGAATATTCACTCGGTTTTGATTGGCCATTTCAGGCGGGTCCCTTTGACCTTGGCGCCTTTGCGCGGCCCGTCCTCCGTTTCCTTTCCCACCCCATGACGATCGAATACCTCACTCTCGCGGCCTATTTTGTAATTCTGCTGGTTGTTGGCGTGGTTTTCGCGCGCCTCAATCAAGGCATGAGTGACTTCGTGCGCGGCGGCGCTCGCGGCACGTGGTGGATGGTGGGCACGAGCATGCTCATGGCGGGGATCAGTGCCTTCACCTTTACGGGCAACGGATCGGCGGCCTATGAAGCCGGGCCGACGCTGCTGGCGATTTACGCGGCCAATATTTTGGGCTTTGTGCTCGGAGGTCTGTTTCTCGCGAAGTGGTATCGGCAGACGCGGGCCTACACCGCGGCGGATGTGATCCGGCAGCGGTTTGGTCCCGTGGTGGAGCAGTTCAACGTGGTGAGTCTGCTGCTCACGATGCCCTTTCAGGCGGCGATTCAGCTCTGGGCGCTCGGCACGTTCGTGACGGCGGTGTTCGGCTTCCCCTTGGCGACGACGATTGTCGTGATCGGGTTGATCACGGTGACGTATTCAGCTTTTGGAGGCATGTGGGGCGTGATGGCGACCGATGTGGTGCAGGGCATCATCATGTTCGGCATGACGGTGCTCGTGGCGGTGCTGTGTTTGGTGGAGATCGGGGGCGTGGGCGCGTTCTTTAGCTATTTCAGCGATCCGCGTTATGCGGAGGCGTTTCGCTTCGTGAAGGAGCCGGGGCAGTTTGCGCAGGACAAGTTCACTTGGTCGTGGATCATCGTGATTTTCGTGATGCAGTTGCTCACGCAAATCAACCTGAGCACGGCGACCAAGTATCTCGCGGTGAAGGATGGCCGTGAAGCCTCGCGCGCGGCGTGGTGGGCGATGGGCCTGATGATCGTCGGATCGCTGGTGTGGTTTCTGCCGCCCATGGTGGCTCGTTTCCTTTACGAGGCGGAGGTGAATGGGTTGGGTATAAGCGATCCGTCGACGGCCGCTTACGCGGTGGCGGCGCAACACGTGCTGCCGAACGGACTGATGGGCGTGATGATCGCGGCGATGTTTTCGGCGACGATGAGCAGCATGGATATGGGGCTGTCGAATCAGACCGGTATCATCGTGCGCAATCTGCTGCCGGCCTGGCGACGCTGGCGGGGGGCGGCCGAGCCGGATGAGACGCAGCAGCTGCTCTTGTGCCGAAGCATTACGGCGGGCCTGGGCGCGTTGATCATCGCCGCCAGTGTGACGCTGGCGTTTCAGGATAAGTTCGTGATGTTCGACGCGTTCATCCTCCTCGCCTCGGTGATCGGCACGCCGCTGGGCTTGCCGCTTATCATGGGTCTGATTCTGCGACGCCTGCCGTCATGGGGCTACGTGGCGATCTTCCTGGGCTCGTTGCTGCCTTCCCTGTGGTCGCTGCTCGATGAACGCTTGAACGGGGCGGTGTGGACGGCTCAGGAACGCGGTGGCTGGGTCCTCGCGGGGGGGCTGGCAGCCACGTTGCTGTGCGTGCCTTTCCGGCAGCGCGGCTCGGCGGTGCAGCGAGCGCGGGAGGACGAGTTTTTCACGCAGATGGAGACACCGGTGGACTTCGAGAAAGAGATCGGTGGTTCGCTGGATGGTCGGCAGGCTGTGCTGACGGGGCGTATCCTCTGCGTATTGGCGGGATTGTTACTGTTTTTCCTGTTGGTGCCAAACGACACCGCCGCTCGTTGGGCGATCGCCGGTTTGATCGCCTTTGTGGGGGTCGCGGGCGGATTGCTCTGGTGGGGCGGGGCGCGGCACACGCGAATGGGGCGGTGAAGCCTTGAGAGCGGTCTACGCTATTTATTCGCCATTAGTGGCGAAATAATAACGATTTTTACGTTTTTTCGTCATATTAGGCGAATCTATTTAAGTCGTCAGTAATGACGAAATTGTTTGAAAAAATGATATAATTCGTCAGATAAGGCGTCTTATGGAGATATCCGATGAACTGACCGATGAGGTGGTTTTACAGGAAATGGGCGGGCGTTTGGCTGGTGTCCGGGTAGAGCGCAACTTGACTCAGGCGGCCTTGGCGGAGCAGGCGGGGGTTTCCAAGCGAACGATTGAGCGCCTTGAGTCGGGGCAAGTCGCGACGCAGCTCTCGGGTTTTTTGCGGGTTTGCCGCGCCCTCGGGTTGCTGGAGCGTTTTGAGGCGCTGCTGCCGGCCTCGTCGCCGGGCCCGATGGCGCAACTTAAGCAACGTGGCCGCAAGCGCCAGCGGGCAAGCGGCAAGAAGGTGGCGGCGGCCGGGGGAAAACCTTGGACTTGGGGTGAGTCGTCATGATTGCCGAAGTCCAGCTTTGGGGGCGCACCATTGGCGCGGTTTCCATGGCGGAAGGGCGCGACTACGCCGACTTCCAATACGATCCGGACTTTGCGCGCAGCGGAATCGAACTCTCGCCGCTTGTGATGCCGTTGGACCCGCGCGTTTATGCGTTTCCTGCCTTACCGCGCACGACCTTTCATGGCCTGCCGGGACTGCTCGCCGATTCGTTGCCCGACAAGTTTGGCAACGCCCTCATCGACGCGTGGCTGGCAACCCAAGGCCGCTCGCCCGCTGGTTTTGGGCCGCTGGAGCGCCTCTGCTACACGGGTCGGCGCGGCATGGGCGCGCTGGAGTTTTTGCCGGGGCTGGGCCCGCAGCCGCGCAAGGCGACGAAGATCGCGCTCGACGCGCTCGTGCGGCTGGCGGGCGAGGTGTTGACGAATCGGAGTAACCTGCAGGGCCATTTCCACGAGACCGGGAAAGAGAAGGCGTTGCGTGACATCCTGCGGGTCGGCACCTCGGCCGGGGGCGCGCGGGCGAAGGCGGTTGTCGCATGGAATCGCGCCACCAACGAAGTGCGATCCGGTCAAATCTCGGCGGGCGACGGCTTCGATTATTGGCTGCTCAAATTCGACGGCGTGGCGGGCAACAAGGACAAGGAAATGGCAGACCCCAAGGGCTATGGCGCGATCGAGTATGCCTATCATCGCATGGCCGTCGCCGCGGGCATCACGATGAGCGAGTGTCGGCTCTTGGAGGAACATGATCGACGTCACTTTATGACGCGCCGCTTTGACCGCCTGCCGGGAGGTGAGAAGTTGCACATGCAGTCGCTCGGGGCGTTGGCGCATTTCGATTTTAATCAAGCCGGTGCCTATGCCTACGAGCAGGCGCTGCTCACCGTCCGCCGACTTCAACTACCGATGGAAGCCGTGGAGGAACAGTTTCGCCGCATGGTCTTCAACCTGGTCGCCCGCAACCAGGACGATCACGTGAAGAACATCGCGTTTCTGATGGATAAGTCGGGCCGCTGGTCGCTCGCGCCGGCCTTTGATGTCACCTACAGTTACAACCCTGCCGGTGCCTGGACGGCGACGCATCAGATGACGCTAAACGGCAAGCGGGACGGCTTCACTCTGCAGGATTTCGACGCGGCGGCGAAAGTCGCGGTGATGAAGCGGGGACGGGCTGCGACGATTGTGCAACAGGTGCAGGCGGTCGTGAAGCGTTGGCCGGAGTTTGCCGCTGAAGCCCGGGTCGAGCCCGATTGGATCAACCAGATCCAGCAGACGCATCGGCTCGCGTTTCCCAAGAGCTAGGGCGCGGGATCTTCACCTGCTGGAGGGAGGTTTCGCGGCACGAAAAAGCCCCGCCCGAAGGCGGGGCTGATCCGTGGTCGCGCAACGACCGCGAGGCTTACTTGGCCTCAAGCAGCTCGACCTCGAAGATGAGGGCGGAGCCGGCCGGGATCTTGCCGGTGGCGCGAGGGCCGTAGGCGAGGTTTTGCGGGATGAAGAGCTTCCACTTCGAACCGACGGGCATGAGCTGGAGGGCTTCAACCCAGCCGGGGATCACGCCGGTGACCGGGAACTCGATGGGCTCGCCGCGTTGCACGGAGCTGTCGAACACGGTGCCGTCGATCAAGGTGCCGTGGTAGTGGACCTTGACGGTTTGTTGGGCGGTCGGCTTCGGGCCGGTGCCGGCCTTCAGGACTTCGTATTGCAGGCCCGACGCGGTCGTCGTGACGCCGGCGCGCTTGCCGTTCTCCGCGAGGAATTTTTCGCCGGCGGCGATGTTTGCTTCGGAGCCCTTGGCGGCGGCGGCCTCGGCTTTTTGCTGAATGGCGGCGAAGGCGGCTTGCAGGTCGGCTTCGGAGACGCGCGGGTCGGCGCCCTTCAATCCGTCTTGGAGACCGGCGAGGAACGCGTCGTTATCGACTTCAAGGCCGCCTTGGCGGGCGATGTTGGAGCCGATGTTAAGGGCGATACCGTAGCTGACGCGTTGGTCGGTGGTTTCGAGGGCGGGAGTGGACATAGTTGATTCTGTCTTGGGTTGAGCGGTTTCGGCCGGTTTAGGTTCACCGCAGCCGGCGAGGCCGAGTAGTGCAGCCAGGGAAAGCCCCACGACGAAGTGTGGGAGCCGGGAGATCTTGGAGTTGTTCATGGAGACGAAAGGGTCGAGTGATTCGGAAATGGTGCCGGATGACAACCCTAGTTCGCCCCGGGCGAGCTTCGTCGCACGGTTTGCGTCTTCGCGGGTCGCCGCGGGCAGAACGATCGAGCCGGGGGTCAACCCAATTGGGCGGCGATGGCCTTGGCAGCGGCCGCGGGCGTCTGGTTGTGCGTGTCGATCACGACCCGATTTCGGGTGATAACCGGCTGCTCGAAGAAGCCTTCGCCGCTGATACGTCGGTAGAGCTCGACGTCTTTGAGCTTTTCGTGGGCGGCGCGAGAAGGGGCATTGAGGCGGCGCTCGATCTCTTCCTCGGGGCAGGTGAGTTCGAAGACGCGGATCTGGTGGCCGGCTTCTTCAAACATCGTGAACAGGTCGTCGATGAACGACTGCGGCACGGTTTGCTCGGGGTTGAACGTGAAGATGAGTCCGGGCAGGTCGTCGGCTTTGACGATTTCACCGAAAGCGGCGCGCCAGAGCACGTCGCGCATGGCGATAAAGCCGGCGGAGCCGAAAGGGTGGATCGCGAGCACGGCGTCCACGATCAGGTGGTTGTGGAAAAGCGGATACTCGGTGAGGTCGGCAAGTTTGCGGCCGACGGTGAGCTTACCGGTGGCGGGTTTGCCGTAGAGAAAGACGAACTGCATGGGTCAAGGAATGGAGAGAAGGGATTGAGATCAAGACGTCGCGACACTTCGCGACGGCTGACGAGGGGGCTTGTCTGCGTGCGTGCGACGGCCCAGCGTCCTGAGATGCGTCATTTGACTTCTACCATCGGACGGTTGCGCGTGATTGGCTGGGCGGAGGGTATTTCGTTCCTGCTCCTGCTCGGGGTGGCGATGCCCCTCAAGTATCTGGCGGGTGAACCGCTGGCGGTGCGAGTCGTGGGCATGGCGCATGGCGTCTTGTTTTTGCTCTATGTGATGGCTGCGGTTCAGGCGGCGATCGAACACGGGTGGGCGTGGAAACGCACGGGTGCAGTGCTCGTCGCTAGCTTGCTTCCCGCAGGACCTTTTATCGTGGACGCGCGGATGTTGAAGGCGGCGGAGGCGGAAATCAAAACGCGATGAAGTTGCCCCGCGAGTCGTCAGCGGAACCTAAAATGGAACTGATGCAACGCGAAGCGCCGGCTGCGGCCCAAGGAGGGCGACGCCACCGGTTGCACACGTTGATTTTCGAGGCCGACACGCCGGGCGGAAAGGCCTTCGATTTGATTCTGTTGGTGGCGATCGGGGTGAGTGTGCTGGCGGTCATGCTGGAGAGTATGCAAGGGGTTCAGGCGCGCTACGGGATGGTGCTGCGCGGCTTGGAATGGGGGCTGACGGCGCTGTTCAGCGTGGAATATGTGCTGCGACTGATGGCGGTGAAACGTCCGCTGAAATATGCGCTCAGCTTCTTCGGCGTGGTCGATTTGCTGGCGCTGCTGCCGACCTACCTGAGTTTGGTTTTTGTGGGGGCGCAGTCGTTGGTGGTGGTGCGAGCATTACGGCTTTTGCGCGTGTTCCGCGTGCTGAAGTTGACGCAGTTCGTCGGCGAAGCGCGGATGCTGCGGGCCGCGATGCAGGCGAGCGCGCGTAAGATCACGGTCTTCATCGGCACGGTGCTGACGGTGGTGCTGATCGCGGGCACCATGATGTATTTGGTGGAGGGCAGTGAGTCGGGCTTCACGAGCATTCCAAGGTCGGTGTATTGGGCGATCGTGACGATGACCACGGTGGGCTATGGCGACATCTCCCCGCAAACACCCTTGGGGCAATTGCTCGCATCCATGCTCATGATTCTGGGTTACGGTGTCATCGCGGTGCCGACGGGGATCGTGACCGTGCAGCTGGCGGAGGCGCAGCGGCTGGCCTCGAATACGCAGTGCTGCCCGGCATGCGGCGCCAGCGGCCATGCCAACGACGCGGTTCACTGCAAGTATTGCGGCGAGAAGCTTTGAGGCATGACCGCCGCGTCGGGCGGGACGCTCGGCGGCCGGTCGGCTACTGAAGGGGGCTACTTTTTGCTGCGCAGACCGGGGATCAGAAACATGATACCGGCGACGAGCGCCAAGATACCGGTGACGGCCGGCGGGAGGTCGAGGTCGACCAAAATGTTGAGACCGAAAACGATGAGGAAGATTGCGAGAACGATGTGGGCCATGGCGGAATCGACCCCCAAGCTGCCCGGCGGTTCGCGAAAATCGTCGGATTCCGCCGTCGACCTATTGCGAAAGTGCGGCGAGGTCGGGAGGCAAGAACTCGAAACTCACGTAGTCCTCGAGCGGCATGACCGCAGGGAGGACGCCGAGTTGAGCGAGGGTTTCGCTGAGCGCCTGCATGCGGCTGCGCTTGAGCAGACCGATGCGTTCGCCTCGGGACGCATCGCCGCCAACCAATTGGGCTTCTTTCATGGCAGCGATGCTGAAGTCGATGAACTCCGGACTCATCTTGTCGTTGCGGGAACTGATCAACGTTTTGCCTGGCGTGGCGTCTTGGTTGAGAAACTTGTCCCAGCCTGAGATCGAGGCGGCGACAAACGCGCGCACGGCGGCGGGATTTTCACGGGCAAATTTCTTTGACGTGAAGATCACTCGATAGGGGTCGTAGCCCGACGAAGCGATCAACAGGGTCTTCGCGGCGCCGCCGTTTTGCTTCACGAAGTAGGGCTCATTTGTCACGAAACACTGCTGGATAAAAGTCGGGTCGGACATGAACTGGGCCAGGCCGTAGTTGATTGGGATGACGTTAAACGTGATGCCGAACTGTTTTTGAACATACTCCGTCCACGCCGCGCCGGGGGCCGTCATGATGGTGCGACCGTTGAGGTCGGCAAAGCTGTTGGCGGGGTCCGACTCGTGCAATAACAGTGCCTGGGGGTCGTGCTGCATGAGCGCGCAAACGATCACGACCGGCAGCCCCTCTTTGACCGCCAGCATGATATCGTCGCTGCGGCCCATGCCGAACTGCACTTGGCCGGTGGCGACTTTCTGCGCGACAAACGCGCCGGGGCCGCCTTGCAGGATGTCGACGTCGAGTCCTTGTGCGGCGAAGTCACCATTGGCCACAGCTTGATAGTAACCGCCGTGCTCGGCTTGAGCATACCAATCGGTCTGAAATTTGACGGGCGTGAGTCCGGCCTTGGTTTCCTTTTGGGGCGAGCTGCCGCCGCAGCCGGATAGCAGGCCGAGGGCGGCGATCAGGGTGATGCAGGAAAGACGGCGAAAGGGAGCGATCATGTATCGTTGCGGTTAAAGGAATCGTGCCACTTGTGCATCGAGAGCCAGGCGAGGCCGATGCCCAGCCCGGCGAAGACGAAGCCCAGGGCACAACTGGAAACGGCGGTCGCGAAGAGCGCGGCCATTTTGAACTGGGAACTGAAAATGATGGTGAGAAACCCGAGGCCACCGGCACCGCCGGCGGAGTTGCCGGCGTAAAAATCACCGACGATCGCCCCGATGGGAGCGAGGGTCGCGGCGATGCGCAGTCCGGTGAAAAAGTAGGGCAGTGAGGCGGGCACCCGGAGCATGAAAATCTCCTGGGCCTTGGTCGCTTTGCACATGCGAAAGAAGTCCACGAGATTGCGGTCCGTGGAGATCAGGCCCTGCGTGGTGTTCACCGTCATCGGAAAAAAGCAGATGAGGAACGTGATGATCGTAACGCTCACGATACCGGCGCCCGCCCACAGGATAAGGATGGGTGCGAGCACGATGATCGGCGTCATCTGCAGGATCATCAGGTAAGGATACAAACTCGCGCGCACGAGCGGCGTGAGCGAAAGCACCAGCGCGAAGATGAAGCTGATGACGACGGCGAAGGCGAATCCGATCACGGCGCCTTTCATCGTGTTCATCGTGGCGTGCCAGAGTTGGTCGCCGTTGACCGAAAACGCGGTCAAAATCTCGTCGGGTGTGGGGAGGAGGAACTGGCGTTCTTCGCCGAGGCCGGCGCGCACCGCATACCAGAGGCCGATGAATGCGATCCCGGTCAGCCCTGGCAGCAGGTAAGTGAGATACGAGCGTTTCATGAAGCGGTGACGGAGGGGAGCTGGCCCTTTTCGACGGTGCGGAGGATGCGCGACACTTCGGCCACGAGGCGCGAATATTCCGGCGACTGGCGGGTGTCTTCCGTGCGCGGATACGGCAGGTTGACGGGAATCTCCTGGAAGAGGCGACCCGGATTGGCGCTGAGCACGAAGATGCGGTTGGACAAGAACACCGCCTCAGCGACCGAGTGCGTGACAAAAAACGCGGTCCAGGCCTTTTGGTCGCGGATGGCGAGCAACTCCTCGTTGAGGTGATCGCGAGTCATCTCGTCAAGCGCACCAAACGGCTCGTCGAGCAGGAGAATCTTGGGCGAGACGGAAAGGGCGCGGGCGATGGAAACGCGCATCTTTTGTCCGCCTGAGAGCTGGCGGGGGTAGGCGTCGCCGCGTTCGCCGAGGCCGACGAGTTCCAGGCATTGGCGGGCGATGTTGGAGCGTTTATGGGCTTGGCGGCCGGAGAGTTTCAGCGGGACCTCGACGTTTTTCTGTGCGGTGAGCCACGGGAGAAGCGTGGGCTCCTGAAAAACGAAGGAGAGCTCCTCGGCTGCGTTTTCGGGCGAGATGCCATCGACGGTCGCGGTGCCGCCGCTGATGGGATTCAGCCCGGAGATGAGTTTAAGGATGGTCGACTTGCCGCAACCGCTCGGGCCGATGAGCGAGATGAAATCACCGCGTTGCGCGGTGAAGCTGATGCCGTCGAGGATGAGCGGGCCGTTGCCGTAGCGTTTATCGACCCGATCAAAGGTCACAATGGGCGAAGGGACGGACATGAAGGACGTTAGGCAGGAAGGACGGGAAGGTGCAATTGCGACGGGCGGGCCTCGTCATGGTAGACGATTTGCAACGCGCGGCGGAAGTCGGCGGGCGACGCCAGACTTGCAGGATCAGTGCCGCAATTCGGGTGGCGCACCAGCAACGGAAAGGCGGAGCTGGCAATATCGAGGCGCAGGCATTCGCCGGGGGCGAGGGTGACCGCGATCGGGTCGAGCGTGACCGTGATCACCCCGCCGTCGGCCACCTCCGCGGTGACCGCGCCGAGGCAAAGGAAGACGGCGCGGTCGGCCACGGTGACCCTTGAAAGGCGGACGACGAACGCGGTGGACGACGCGCTGGAGCGCACGTGCAAGGTGCAACTCGGGTCCCCCGCCACCCGCAGCGGCTCATCCCGTGGCGCAGTCGTATAAACGAGCAGGTTGATGCCCTGTTGTTGGGCGGTCAGATCATGGGGACCGAAGCCGATGCCGGGCGAGCCCACGGGCACTTCCGGGTCGTAGCTGAAGAGGTCTTCGGGGCCGGTCGCGACGTCGCGGCTGAGGCGTCCGTCGCCGAAGCGCGAATTGGCGCGGCCTTCGCTTTGGAGAAACCAGGTTTGCGTCGTCGCCGCAGGAGGCGGCCAGCTGGGGGCGTCTCGCCAGGCGTTCTCGCCGAGCATGAAGTAACGGGTGCCGGCGAGCGGTGCGGGCAGCGTCGGGGTGTCGTGATCGAGCCAATGGTGAAACCACCCGGCCATGGCGGCGTCGACGGTCGGGACGGCGGCGGGGCCGAGGTCCTGGCCACCGACGAGATTGCCCCACGGCAGGTGCACCCATGGTCCGGCAAGCAGGTATTGATGCGGGTGGCGGCTGGCCATCGCCCGATAACCGTCGACCGAGCCACGCAGATAAAAATCATACCAGCCGCTCAGATGAAACATCGGCACACCGAGTTCGGCCACGCGGTCGAGCAGGTTGAACTCCGGCCAGTAGGTTTCCGGGGTCGGGTGCCGTAGCCAATCCGCGGCATAGCTCGGCAGGTCGGCGTGAGTGAGCGGTTTCGCATCACGCAAAGGGAACTGCGCCGTGAGCGCTGCGAGGTTGCGATAGCTGGCCTCCAGCGCGGCGTAGCTTTCCTCCGCGCCGAGCCGTCGGGCATCCTCGCGCAGCATCTGGTTGGCCCAGGCCATCGTCGTGGAAAGCTGCAGCAGGCCATCGCGATAAAACCAGCCCGAATAGAGATCGAAGGCCGTCATGTGCGGCGCAAGCGCGCGCAACGGCGGCGGCCGGGCCAGGGCGGCGAGCAGCTGCGTCGACCCTTGGTAGGAAAAGCCATACATGCCCACGCGACCATTGCTGCCGGGCAGGCTGGCGGCCCACATCACCGTGTCGTGGCCGTCGTCGATCTCGTTTCGGAACGGATAAAACTCGCCCTCGCTGTCCCCGCGGCCCCGCACGTCCTGGATGACGACCATGAAGCCTTGCCGCACCCACCATGTGGGGTGCGCATAGACGACGGTGGAGGCGATGTCGCGACCATAAGGTTGGCGCATCAGCAAGACCGGCCACGGTCCGTCACCATGGGGTCGATACACGTCGGCGATCAGCACGGTGCCGTCGCGCAGCGTGCAGACCTGTGCGGGCAGAAAGTCGAGGCCGGCGAAGGCGTGGCTGAGATTTTTGCCGATCACGTGAACAAGAACTTCGGGTCGGGCATGCCGCGGGCAAACGGATCGTCGGCGTAGTTTTTCATCTTTCCCGGATTCAACAACCCGTGCGGATCCGTCTCGCGTTTCAACGCGTGATGCCGCGTGAAATCAAAATGCGTCCATCCGTCTTCGACGTAGCAGGTATGCGGATCGGCGATACCGATGCCGATGGAGCGGCAGAAGGTGATGATTTCCTTCAAGCGTTCCTCGGTGGTGAACTTCACCAGGGGAATGCCCCCGGCTCCGACGACAGCGTGCGACCCGCCGGCCGGCACGTTTTTGGTGAACTCAAGGTGGAACAGCACCTCGCCGGGGAAGGCGGCCTGGACCTGTTTGATCTGCTCGCGGAAATTTTCGCGGAACCCGGACTGGATGTAGGTCCAGCTTTTGTCGGCCTTGATGGCCCACAACGTCGTGTGGTTCCAGGTGTAATCCGACAACATCGGCGGGCGTCGCGGTTCGTGGGCGGCGATCGTATGCGGCACGTCGAGTCCGGCCGCTTGGGCGCGCGTTTTAACCTCCTCGCTCATCGCCGCGTCGATCTCGAAAAAGATCAGGCTCATGTCATCCGGGTAAAACTTTTTGATCGGTTTGAAGAACGACGGAATCGGATTTTCGAGCACCGAAACGAGCCGCTTTCTCACCCGGTCGTCGCGGGCGATTTCATCGGCGAAATCGAGCAGGCGATCCCAGTCTGAGCTGCCGACGACGATCTGCTCCCACGGGTAGGCCGGCGCCAACCGCATCTGGACTTCAACCATGATGCCGTTGGTGCCGTAACCGTGAAACGCGGTGAGCGTTTCGGCTTCGTCCAAGGTGACGACACGGGGCGTTTCCTCGATGGTAAGGAGCTTCATGCGCTTGATCGTGCCGGGCGCAGACAGGCCGCCCCACGAGATCGAGCCGATGCCCCCCGAGCCACCGCCGAGGAAACCGGCGATGCTGGATTTGACCCAAGTCGACGGATAACAACGCAACTCCCACCCTTGGGCGCGGGCGGCGACTTCGACGGAGCCGAGTCGGGTGCCCGGCTCGGCGGTGACGACGCCCTCCTCGATGGACAAGATCTGGTTCATCCCGGAGAGATCGATCACGAGGCCGCCGTAGAGCGGGATGCATTGCCCATAGTTGCCCGTCGCGCCACCACGCACGGTGATGGGCACGCGGGCCGTGGCGGTCTGAGCGACGACGGCGCGCAATTCGGCCAGCGACGTGACCTTTACGGCCGCACTGGCGCGACGGTCTTCCAGCCGAGCGCTGAGCACCGGCGAATACCAATAGTAATCCTTGGACAATGTCTCCACGCCCCCCTCGTCGACAATAACGCCTGCCGGGCCGACGACATCGCGCAGGCCGTCGAGCAAGTCAGTTGAAAGAGGGACAAATCCGAGAGTCGGCATGGGAGCAGGAAAGCAACGGGCCTGCCAACTGGACCGCAAGTATGAGTGGAATTTGTGCGAATCGTGGTGTTTTGCGGTCTGCTCGCGATGGCTGGGGACGGCGATGTGCCGGATCGCCCCTCTGACTGGATTTAAATCGATGCCGGGGTCGCCTCGATTTTCAACCGAGCTTCGAACGTGCGCCGATCGTTGTCGTCGAGCCGGAAGACGGTGCTTTGCGCGATCTCGAGCCGGCGTAGATCGCCGGTCGCGACATCGTAGAGCCAGCGTCCCGCGACCCGCTTTTCGCCGACGATATCAATTTTGTGCGTCCACGAATGCGGTGACGCCGGATCGGGCAACCTTTCCGCGCGCGCGAGCGCAGCCGTTAATGCCTTGATGGTGCGGCCGTCCGCCAAGGTGCCGAGCACCTCGAATTCGGCGTCGAGCGCACGGACCTCGGCGATACGGACGTCTTCCCAGCGAATCTCCCGCACTCCGCAACCCCCGCTCAGCAGGGAAATCACTAACGCGGAGAAAACGGGGCGTTTCATGGTTGGGTCTTGATGGAAGGGAGCATTGAGCGTGCCGAAGGCGGGCGCCGTGTGAGCCACGCCAGCCGCTCGATCAGAGGTGAAATTTACCGGTCGCTCGGAAGTTTGGCCATCTCGGTAGCCATTTCCTGATTGAGGGGCTCGATGGCGAGGGCGGCACGGTAGGCTTCGCGGGCCGCCGGGATGTCGCCCTTTTCGCGCTGGAGCCGGGCGAGATACCAGTTGACCCGCGACGGGCCGGGCGCGCCTTCGGGGCGGGGGAGCGCCAAACAGCGCTGCAACGCGGCGATGCCTTCGTCGGGAGGACCGCCGGCCGCGGCGAGGGTGCGCCCGATTTGGTAGAGCACCCAGTAGTCGTCGGGCGTGTCTTTGCGGAGCTCGCGCCAAATCGTGAGCGCTTCGTCGTAGCGCTTTTCCTGGATCAAGAGATTGCCTTGGGCGTAGGTGCCGCGGCGCGCGTCGCGTTCGCCGATGGCGGTGGCCTGTTCGTGCGCTTTTTTGAGGCTCCCGCCGACGATGCCGGGAGCGTTGGCGTAGAATTCCAAAAGCGCCTGACGGTAGTCCAGATTCTCGGGATCGAGCTCCACTGCGCGTTCCATGGCCGAGCGCCCGGCGCGGGCGGCAAAGGCGGCGCCGATCGACATGCCTTGGGTTTCGGCGTAGAGGCTGGCGGTCGCACCGTAGTCGAAAACAACGTTTGCATCCTCCGGCGCGAGTTCGCGGGCGCGGCCGAGGTATTTGTAGGCGGCGGCGAGGTCCTGTCGCGTGCGGGCGAGGCGACCGAGGTAGTGCAGGGCCACGACATTGTCGGGTTCGTCGGCCGCGACGCGCTCGAAAAGCTCCTGCGCTTCGGCGTAGCGGTGCGCATGGTAGAGCTCCTGCGCCCGGTCGAGGCCATCGGCGCCCCGCAACGCGCCGGTAAGCGCGAGCCCTACGCAAAACAAAAGAAAACGACCGGTAGCCATGACGCGCGGAGATCGAAAACGTTCCGACGGGGCGAGGGCGAGGCCAGAGTGTCCGCGGCAAAGCAGCCCCGGGCCGGGCCCAGGCGTTTAGTCGGCGCGCAGGGCAATCATCGGATCGACCCTCGTGGCCCGCCGCGCCGGGATGAATGCCGCGCCAAGCGCGACGCCAGCGAGCAGTCCCGCCGCAATGGCGTAACTGGCGGGATCGTAGCTCGGCGTGGCGAACAGCATGGCCGACAACAGCCGCGCGACGCCAAACGCCCCCACGAGACCAAAGGCTCCACCGACAGCCAGGTAGCGCAGGCCGGAACCCAGGACGAGGCGCAGGATGTCGTTGGTCTGCGCGCCGATGGCCAGGCGGATGCCGAACTCCTGCCGGCGTTGTTGCACGGTGAAGGCGATCACACCGTAGGTGCCGAGGGCGGCGAGCAACAAGGCGATGACGGTGAAACCGGTCGTGAGGCCGAAGAGAACCCGCTCCTGTTCGAGACTGTCGGCGCGGATTTGCTCCATCGTGCGTATCCGGAAAAAGGGCACGTTCGGGTCGAGATCATGCACCGCCCCGCGGATGGCGGCGAGCAGCGGGGCGGTTTCGCCGGAGGACCGCACGACCATGGTCATCGGGCCGTAAATGAATCGATGCATCGACCAATAAAACGCCGGGGCGGAATCGTTGCCGAGATGGCCGCTTTGCACGTCGCCCACGACCCCGATCACATTGACTCCGCGGGACATGCCGCCGGGCACGATTTGGCGACCGACGGGATTCACGTCCCCCCACAGCAGGCGGGCCAATCGCGCCGAGACAATGATGGAGCGCCCCGCTTCCCGGGGATCCATTCCGGCAAACGTCTGACCACGCAGCAACGGGATCTGCATCGCGTCGAAATAGTGTCCGTCGACCAGCCGCCAGTTGGCTTGGACCATTTCGCCCTCGGGAAGCACAGATCCGCCGCTGGCGGAAACGTTGCGGCTCGTATTGCCGTCGGAGAGCGGCGGATTGCTGATGAAGCCGACCCCTTGCACGCCCGGCAGAGTCGCCACGCGCTCGCGGAGGCGTTCGTAGAAGGACGCCGCTCCTTCGGTCGGTCGTAGTGAAACGGACAATACGTGATCGACGGCAAACCCCGGGTCGACCTGGAGAAGATGAAGGAAACTGCGCCCCAGCAACGTGGCTCCCACCAGCAAGGTAAACGAAATGCCCAGCTGGGCGACCACCATGATGTCCCGAAAACGAGAGCGTTGTCCGGCGTTGCTGCCGCGGCTTCGCAGCGCGTCTTGCGGCTGGGTGGCAGAAGTGCGCAGAGCCGCCACAAGTCCGGAAAGCAATCCGGTGAGGAGGGCAAGGCCGACGGCGAAAAACAACACCCGTCCGTCGACGGTAATTTCCCGGGCGCGCGGAAGCGGAAGTGATCGCATGTAGTCGACGGACCACAACGAAAGGAGCACGCCGAGCGCGCCGCCGAGCAGCGTTACGACCAGGCACTCCGTCACGATCTGGCGCATGACCTGGAAACGATTCGCCCCGAGCGCGGATCGCACGGCGAGCTCATGAGCCCGGGCGGACGCGCGCACAAGCAAGAGGTTGGAGAGATTGGCGCACGCGATGAGCAGAAGGAGGCCGACGGCGCCAAGGAGCACGTACAGACTGGCGCGTATTTTCGGTCCCACGATATCATCCGCGAAGGGCAGTAAACGGGTGCTCCAGCCTTCCGCGAGATCGGGATGCTCGCGCCAGATTTGATCGCTGATCGCTTTCAATTCCGCATCGGCTTGCGCCACACTCACGCCGGGCTTGAGCCGGCCATAAGCTGAGACGGCATGGTTCAGCCGATTGGCCTCCTGCTCGGCGGTGACCAAGGGAATCGTGACGTCGAGATCGAACGACAGCACATCGCCGGGCGCGGCCACCCCGATGATCGTGTAAAGCTCGTCGTCCAGTCGTATCGCGCGCCCGATGACGCCGGGATCACCGGCGAAGTGGGATTGCCAAAAGGAGTCTGAAATAATCGTGACGCGTGACTGACCGGGCAGGGCTTCTTCCGGGCGGAAGTTTCGGCCCAGTTGGAGAGGTAGCCCAAGGGTGGGATAAAAGTCGGTGGTGACCAATTTGGCCTGCAGGGTTTCCGGAGAACCCTGGCCGGTGAGATTGACGGCCTGCCACGCGAGGGCGGCCATGGACCGCCAGCTCGTCGCGCGCTCCTGCCAGTCCTCGAAATTGAGTAGCGAGACGGAGAAAAAAGGCAGGTCAAGCGAGGGGTTGGTTTCGTAGATCGCGACGAGCCGATCCGGTTCCGGCACCGGGACCGGTCGGAGCACGAGTGCGTTGACCGTGCTGAAAATGGTCGTGGCAGCGCCGATCCCGAGCGTGACGATAAGGAGTGCGATTCCCGTGAAGCCGGGTGATTTTGCAAGGGAGCGGAAGGCGAGGCGGAGGTCAGTCATCGTGCGAAAGGCAGGGGTTAAAAATTACTCGGTCCGCAGGGCGACCATCGGGTCAACGCGGGTCGCGCGGCGGGCGGGCAGGAGACAGGCGAGCAAGGCGACGGCGGCGAGGAGCAGCGCGATGAGGCTCAGCACGAGTGGGTCACGGGAAGCAGTGTCGTGCAACTGGGAGGCGATGAGACCACCCGCGGACAGGGCTCCGACCAAGCCGATGCCGATGCCGAGCGCGATCAGTCGCACTCCGCCCACTAGCACGAGTCGCAGCACGTCGCCCGATTGGGCGCCCAGCGCCATGCGCAGGCCGAACTCGCTCGTGCGCTGGGCCACCGCGAAGGCCATGACGCCGTAGATGCCGATGGCCGCGAGAAGGAGGGCAAGCCCGGAGAAGATGCCGAGCAAGATCAGGGCGAATTTCCGCTGGGCAACCGAGTCGGCGACGAGATCATCCACGGCTCGCAGATGAAAAACAGGTTGATCGGCATCCACGGCGTAGACCGCTTCGCGCAACGATTTCGCGAGAAGGGCGCCGGAGCCGCTTTGACTCGTGCGCACGACGAACGATAAAAACCCATCTGGGTTCTGCGCGAGCGGCTCGTAAAACTGCATGGCCGGAGATTGGTCGAGGCCGAACTGCTTCACGTCCCCGACCACACCGACGATCTCGCGCCAAGTTGGATTTTCCAGGTCGCCCACGTTGACGCGTTGGCCGAGTGGATTGGTTTGGGGAAACATGCGCTCGAGGAATGTTTCACTGACAACCGCCACTCGCGGCGCGCCCGCGCGGTCGGCGTCGGTAAAGGTCCGACCCTGTTTCAGCGGAATCCGCATCGTGGAGAAATAGCCCGGGGTCGCGATGCTGTAGTTGGTCGATGGAGACTCTGCCGCGGAAAATTCCCGGTCGGGAAATGATAACGCGAGCACGTAGTCGTTGTTCGAAAAGGGCATGACCATCGTCGTGCCGACGTCGGCGACGCCGGGCAGCGCGCGGAAGCGTTCTTCGACGGCGTTGGTGAAGGCGACGAGCTTCTCGTTGCTGTCATAGCGTTCCCGGGGCAATCCGACGCTAACCCACCAGGCGTCGTGCGACTCGAAGCCGGGATCGGCGGCGGCGAGGCGCACGAAGCTGCGACCGAGCAGGCCGGCGCCGGCCAACATGACCAAAGCCAAGGCGATTTCCGCGACCACCAGTCCGTTGCGCAAACGATGACGGCTGGCGTCGCCTCCACCGCGTGCGCCGGACTTCATCGCGTCGACCAGGTCGAGTCGGCGACATTGCCAGGCGGGCACCAAGCCGAAGGCCAATCCGGTCAGGAGGGACAGCCCTAGCGTGAAGACGACCACCCGGCCATCGAGCCCGACCTCGGCGGCGCGGGGAATCTGGTTGCCGCCCAGCGCGAGCAGGCCGTCGAGGCTCCAGTTCGCGATGAGCAGACCGAGCACGCCCCCCGCCACCCCGAGGATGACGCTCTCGGTGAGCAGCAAGCGCACGATGCGGGTGCTGCTCGCCCCCAGCGCGGCTCGCACCGTGATCTCGCGGCGGCGGGCGGTGGCCCGGGCGAGTTGAAGGTTGCCGACATTGGCGCAGGCGATGAGCAGGAGAAAGCCGACCGCGCCGAGCAGCGTGAACAAGGTCGGGCGGAGTGACCCGGTGTTCCACTCCAGCATCGGCACGATGTAGGCGCTCCAGCCCTCGTTGCCGTCCGGGTAGGTTTGGGCCAGTTGCGCGGCAATGGCTTTCAGCTGGGCGTCGGCCTCTTCAACCGTGACGCCGGGTTTCAGGCGTCCGACCGCACTCACGTAGTGGCCGCCGCGATCGACTTTTTGTTCGGCGGTGAATGCGATGGGGGTGAGGACGTCGAATTTGCTCCCTTGGCGGAAGGATTCCGGCATCACGCCGATCACGGCGTGAGGGGTGCCGTTGAGTAGTAGTGATTGACCCAATACGTCGGCGCGGCCGCCGAACTGAGATTGCCAGAACGCATGCGAAATCACGACGACGTGATTCTTTCCCGGGACGTCCTCCTCGGTGGTGAACGCCCGGCCGAGCGCGGGCTGAACGCGCAAGGTGGCAAACATCGACGCGGTGGCCGAACTGCCCTGTAGGCGTTGGGGTTGTCCGCCGCCGGTGAGGATGTAGCTGCGGCCGCGCTGCGCATACATCGACTCGAAACGGTCGCCCTCCCTTTGGAAATCGAGGAAGTCGGCGGGGCAGATCGAAAAGGTGGGGAACTGCGGCAGCTTGTTTTGGCGGATCACCATCAACGATTCCGACTGCGGGTAGTCGACCGGCCGCAGCAGCACCGAGTTGACGACGGTGAAAATCGCGCTGCAGGCACCGATGCCGAGCGCGATGGTGATGAGCGTAAGCAGCGTCACGCCGGGGGCCTTGGCGAGCGAGCGAAGAGCAAAGCGGATATCGTTCACGGAAAGGGGAGTCGGATGAAATCGGAGACCTGAAACTACTCGGCGCGCAGCGCGATCATGGGGTCGACCCGCGTGGCCCGCAGGGCGGGCACGAGGGTGGCGACGAGCGCGACCACGGCGAGCAGGAGGCCGACGGCGGTGTAGGTGGCCGGATCGGAGGGACTGATTTGCGGAGTGACCTGGGAGATGCCGTCGCGAGCGAGAATGGCCACGACCAGCGAGAAACCGAGGCCCAGCGTGAGTCCGATCCCGAGTTGCCACGCGCCTTGGCGCAGGACCATGCGCATGATGCGGGCCGCGTCAGCTCCCAAGGCCATGCGCACGCCGAACTCCTGGGTGCGTTGGTTAACGGAGAAGCTCATCACGCCGTAGAGGCCGACCGCGGCAAGCAACACGGCCACGCCGCCGAAGACGGCAAACATGCCGGCCGCGAGGCGGTTCTGGGACATGAAGGCGTCGAGGGCGACCTTCGGCGTGGTCACGAAGTAGAGCGGGAGATTCGGATCCACTTTGTTCACCACCGCCTGGAGTGCGCCGGCCAGCGCCTCGGGGCGCTGGCCGCCGCGCGGCTTGACGATGGCGGTGGCAAATTGCGGGGCCTGAGGTTCGTCGGCCACCGCGCCAAAAACGGTGCCGTAGAACGGTGTGTAGAAGCCGGAACCGTCGCTACGGGTGTCGAAGGGATCTTGCATCCGAACATCGGATACGACGCCGATGATCTGCCGCCACGGGCCGGGATTGGTGCCGTTGTTGGAGTTGCTGCGGAAGCGTCGGCCGAGCGCGCTGCCGTTGCCGAAGTGGCGTCGGGCGAAGGTCGCATTCACGATCGCGACGACTTCGCGTTGATCACTGTCCTCGTCGGTGAACGAACGGCCTTCGAGGAGCTTCACGCCGAGGGTCTTGAAGAATCCAGGGCTGATGTTTTCGAACTGGGCCTCGGTGCGATCGTCGTCGGAGGCGTAGCTGACACCTTCGATCTCGATGCGCGTGTCTCCCGAGAATACCATGCGGAAACGATTGGTGAGTGCCACCGATTCGAACGGTGGGGTGGCGCGCATTTCCCGGAGGAGCTGGTCGTAAAACGGTTTGCGCGAAGCGGAGTCGGGGTAGCTGCCTTCCATGAGACCCATGCGTGCGGTGAGGACGGCGCCCGTGTCATAACCGTAGTCGATCTCCTGTTGCCGGATGATCGACTGCACCTGGAGCATGGCGCCGATGAGCAGCACGCAGGTGACGACGATTTGAAAGATGACGAGGCTGCGCGTAAGGATCAGCACGGATCGGCTCGTGTTGCCGCGACCGCCTTCCTTGAGCACCTCGATCGAGCTCGTGCGCGACGCCAGCCACGCGGGCACGAAACCGGAGAACAGAGTGGCGAGCAGCGTCAGGCCGATGACGAGCGAAAGCACTTTGGGGCTCAGCTCGAAAGTCATCCATGACGGCGGAGGATTGCTGCTGTTTTGAGTGTAGGCGGTGAGAAAATCGGTGCCCCAGGCCGCGATGGCGATGCCCATGACCGCGCCGATGAGCGAGAGGATGAAGCTCTCGGTGAGCATCTGGCGAATGAGGCGAATGCGCGTCGCGCCGAGGGCCGAGCGGATGGAGAGTTCCTTGGCCCGCAAGGTGGCGCGGGCGAACTGCATGTTCATCACGTTGACGCAGGCGATCAGTAGCACGCCGACGCAGAAACTGAGCATGGTGTAAAGCATGCCGGTGAGATTGGCACCGGTGAATGATTTCAGCAGCGGGCGCACGTAGCCCTTCGTGTAGGGGGCGTTGGTATCGGGGTATTGCTCGGCGAACTTGCGCGCCAGAGCGGACACCTCGGACTCGGCTTGTTCGAAGGACACGCCGGGCTTCAGTTTGGCGAGCACCGAGACCCCGTTGACGTAGCGGTCGTTGCGGGCGCGGACCGGGAACTCCGTGCTGACGGGAATCCAGAGTTGCTCGTTGGTGGGGAAATTGAATTTGGGCGGCATGACCCCGACAATCACGCCGGCGCGACCGTTAACGCGCACGGCCTGCCCCACGATGTCAGGACGGGCGCCGAATTCACTGCGCCAGAGGGCGTCGCTGAGCAGCACGGCCTTCTCCACGCCGGGTTGATCCTCCTCGGGGCGGAAGTTGCGGCCGATCACGGGTTGCACGCCGAGGTTGGTAAAGAAGTCGTGCGAGACGTAACCGCCGGTGAGACGCTTCGGCTGACCGTTGTAGGTCATGTTGACCGTCGAGCCGTTGAGGTAGGCGGTGAACCCTTCGAACGACGTCAGATTGTCGCGGAGATCCGCGAAATCCGATGTCGTCATCGTGCTGTTGAAATTGTTCGGGGTGAACCCCTTGGGATCGACCATTTGCACGTCCACCAGACGGTCGGAATCGGGAAATGAAAAGCCGCGCAAAAGCACGCCGTCGACCACGGCAAATTGTGTCGTGACGAAACCGATACCGACGGCGAGAACGAAGACGGCGAGCGCGCAGAAGCCCTTTTCTTTGGCGAGGACGCGGAGGCCGATGCGGATATCTTGGAGGAAGCTGTCGAACATCGTGGAAGCAGGAGGAGCAGTGGAAAAAACGAGAGTGGGCGAAAGACTTATGGGATCAGCGGGACCTTGAGCACGGTGATGTCACGGGGACGGGCCGGCGCGGCGGGGGCGGCAAAGAGCGCCCAGCCGGGATCACCGAGAAACACGAAGTCAGCGCCGACGAACTGGCCGAGGGTGGGATCGGGCATGGCGGGAGCGCCGGCCGTGATTTCCTCCCACGAAGCCAGTTGAGGCGTATCCGATGAACCGTTACCGGGCGTGAAGTCGAGCCGGAGCACGCGGGCGGGGCGCACGCCGTTTTGCAGGGCGAGCACGGTGCCTTTTCGGCTGCGCAGACCGTCGATGCCGACCCAGGTGGCGCCGAGGGGAATCGTCACGGGGAGCGCTGGCTGATCCGGATCGACGACGGAGAGCAAGTAGAGCCCCGAAGGGTAGTCGGCGACCAGCAACCACGAATCGTCGCCGAGGGTGGCCAAACCTTGGAGGGAGTGGCGCTCGCTGGAACGACCGATGACGCGCCACCGATACGGGGTGGCATCGGGGGCGTTGAGGCGCCAGATCATGCCGGAGGCGCTGTCGGTCGCGAAAACCGTGCCGCGCCGGGTTACGAGCAGGTCGCCAAGTTGCGTGTCCGCCGGGACAGGGTGCCAACTGTGCAATTCGCCGGAGACGAGATCGAAGGATGCGAGGCCGCCTTGTTCAGGTGCCGCGGCGTCGGAGGTTCCCATTTGCGGCACGACCAACGCCGCCGCCCAGAGCAGTCCACGGGGGGCGTCGATGGCGAGGCCGGTGAGTCCGGGCACACGGGCGTCGGGCTGGGTGAAAGGAGCGACGCTGCCATCGGGTTGGCGGACCCAGATCATGCGATGATGGACGTCGGAGAAAAACCAGCGTTTGGTCGGCTCGGCGTAGGCCAAGCCTTCGACGAGTCCGGTCATCGATGGGAGACGAAACGCCTCATCAACCTGGCCGCGCGGGGACTGGTTGTCGGCGAGACGGGCGAGCGCATACGCCATCGTTTCATCCGCGACATACGGCTCGAATGCGGGGTTCTCCGCCGCAGGGGCGTAGAGCCCGAGTAACACGATTTGGTGGAGGGCCTTCGCGGCTTCGATCGGCTGGGCATTGGCGGCCAAGGCCACCGCATGGTTGTAGAGATGTCGCGGATGATCCGGGCGGAGTCGGGCGGCGGCTGAAGCGGCCTCGAGCAACGTGACCAGATCGTCGCGCGCGGCCGCGTCCCGGGCGCGTGCGGCCCACGTTTCTGCGTCAACGGGCTCCGCAGCCGAGGCGCGAGTGAGCGAAAGGGCCAACGCCATCAGCGTGCAGCGGGCCAAGTTGGGCTCGCGCAAGTTGGGCTCGGGAGCGGAGGGAGATCGGGTGATCGGTGGTAAAAGCGGGGAGGACGAGACCATGGTTGGAGCCCCTTTTGCATCCTCTGTGCCAGTCTTAGCTGACGACTTTAACATGCTTGTTTTAAGCTATTTAAGTTATTCTTCGGCGGGTTTTTACGACGACGGGCGTCCGAAGATGAGAAAGCCCAATCCCGATAGCGGGACGATTCCTCGGTGGCGGGCGGTGGGAGGGTGACCCTTCACCGGGCGTAACACACTGGCTCGGTTGGCGCCGCGTCACGGCGACGATCAGACGATCCGCGTTTTGGGGCCGGCGGACTGTTCGGTGGCAAGCGACGCGCCCCGGTCAGTCGCTGCGAATCGCGGTCATCGGGTCAACCCGGGTGGCGCGTCGCGAGGGCAGATAGCAGGCGAGGAGGGCGACGGCCGCGAGGAGGAGCGGCACCAACGCAAACGTGGGCGGGTCGCGGGGAGAGATCTCGAAGAGCAGGTTGGCCATCAATTGCGCGGCACCGAGCGAAACCGCGAATCCGATTCCGAGCCCGATCAACACCAGCTGCAGTCCTTGGCGCAGCACCATGCCGACCACCTGTCGCGACGTGGCGCCGAGCGCGAGACGCACTCCGAGTTCACGGGTGCGTTGAACCAAATGAAATGTCATGACGCCGTAGATGCCGATGCACGCGAGGAGCAGGCCGATGCCGGCGTAGACGCCGAATACCTGGGCGAAGTAAGCACGATCCCACACGATCGTTTTCATCATCCTCGACAACGGCGCGACCCAGTAGATCGGCAGTCGTGGGTCCTCGTTGAGAACCTCGTTGCGCAGGGTTTCCACCCACGCGAGCGGTTCGCCGTCGACCCGAACCGCGACCGACATGAAAGAGTTTTTTACCTGGGTTTGCGGACGATAGAGGGTGCCTTGATCGACGGGTTCGTCGAGGCGATGCCGCACGACTCCCACGATCCCGACGATTTCAGCCCATTGGGGACCGTCGCCCGCCTTCAATTTGTCGCCGCTTTGGACGTAGTGCCCAATGGCGTCGCCTGCCGGGAAATACTTGTGCGCCATGACCTCGTCGATAATCGCCACCGGTGGACTATCCGCCGTGTCGGAGGAAAGAAAGTAGCGGCCTGCCCTGAGCGGAATGCGCAACGTCTCGAAGTAGTCGACCGAGTTCGACCGGAACTCCGCGACATTTTGTTCGCCGGGGCGATCAGAGAACGGGCGCCCCCGGAATCCGATCACGGCGTGCTCATTCATATCGGCTCCGGGCAAAGTGGAGACCGTCGCGCACTGCACCACGCCAGGCAGGGGCGAAATACGGGCGTTGAGGCGGTCAAACAACGTCCGCCAACGGTCTTCATTATCCGCCATGCTCACCGGCACGCCCACGCGGAAGGTGATTATGTTTGAAGCGTCAAAACCGGGCTTGACGGCCTTCATCTGGTAGAGGCTGCGCACCATCAGTCCGGCGCCGACGAGCAACACCAGGGCGATCGCGATTTCTCCCGAGACGAGGCAAGCGCGAAGGCGTCCGGTTCCCCGGGCGGTGCCGGCTTGCGTGCGACCTTGGCTTTGCAGGCTTAAGGCCAGATTACTGCGTCGAATGCCCCACGCCGGAGCGAGCCCGCAGAGCAGACCCGCGATTTGCGAGGTGATGAAAACGAAAACAAAAATCGTCGGACTAAAGTCGAAGCGTAGCCAGAACGGCATCTCGACGGGAATCGCGCTGATCGCGCAATCCACCCCCCAGAGTGCCACGATCAGCCCCAGGAGGCCACCGAGGGTGCCGAGCACCATCGATTCGACGATGAGCTGCCGCACGATACGACCGCCCGATGCGCCAAGCGCCAGGCGCAACGCGATTTCGCGTTGCCGGCCCAAAGCCCGGGTGAGTTGCAGGTTGGCCACATTGGCACAGGCAATCAGGAAAATTGCGCACGACGCCCAGAACATGAGGAGCGTAGGCTCACGGGTTCCTTCGATTTGGATATCGCGCAGCCACGTAAGCCGCACGCCGACGCCTTCATTGGTATCTGGATACGCCTGAGCCAAGTGCGCGGCCAGGCTCTTGAATTCGGCTTGGGCTTGCTCGATTTTGAAGCCCGGCCGCAGGCGGGCCACCGCGGACATGCCGAAGGTGGTGCGAGAGACCACGGGATCGTAGGTGAGAGGGGTCCAAATGTCAGAGATCTCTGGATACCGCCAGTGGGCCGGCATCACGCCGACGATCCGCGTAGGAGCGCCGTTCAACGTTACGGATTGGCCGATGATCTCCGGATCACCGCCGAAGTGTTGTTGCCAGATGTGCTCGGTGAGCAAGGTGACCGCTTCGGCCCCCGGGAGGGCGTCGCTTTCCTGCAGCGTGCGGCCGAGCAGGGGCGGCACGCCCAATTCCGCAAAGGCCCGCGGAGTGATCAAGGTGCCATTGAGACGCACCGGTCCGGGATCGAACTCAAGGATGGCGGTGAAACTCGAATAGCCCCAGATCCCGGTGATCGTCTCCGCATGGCGATTGACGTATTCAAGATCGAAACCGTTGAACCCGATGTCGTCCGCCGGACGATGGGGTGCCGTCTGGGTGGCGTAAATCAGCGTGCCGGCATCACGGATCAGCGGGAGCGGGCGGTAGAGCACGCTGTCGAGAGTCGTGAACGATGTCGTGGCCGTGCCGATACCGACGGCGAGCGTGAGCAAGGCGGTGATCGCGAAGCCGGGCTGCGCGATCAACTGGCGGAGCGCGTAGCGAATGTCGGCGATCATCAATGAAGAAATCTGCGGCCGGAAACCTGAGCGGGCGTCGGAGGAGAGGCGCGGAGGCGCGCCCCCCGCCTCCGGACAAACCGGGCGTCGCCCTTAGGCGCGGGTGGGATCGGTCTCGACCTGCTCTTGCACGACGCGGCCGTCGAACACGTGGATCGTGCGGTCGGCGTTGCGGGCGAAGCGGGCGTCGTGAGTCACCATGACGATGGTCGCGCCATTTTTGTGAAGATCCGCGAGGAGATCCATGACGGCCTCGCCGTTCTTCGAGTCCAGGTTGCCGGTCGGCTCGTCAGCGAGGAGAACGGCCGGGTGACCCGCGAGCGCGCGGGCCACGGCGACGCGTTGCTGTTGTCCGCCGGAAAGTTGCGAGGGCAAATGCTTCGCGCGGTGGCCCATTCCCACCTTCTCGAGGGCCTCGACGACACGCTCCTTGCGCTCGGCGGCGGGCATGCCGCGGTAGGTCAAGGGGAGCTCTACGTTTTCGTAAACCGTGAGGTCGCCGATCAAGTTGAAGGACTGAAAGATGAATCCGATCTCGCGATTGCGGATGCGGGCGCGCTCGGGCAGCGTGAGACCTTGGACCGGCCGGCCGTTGAGCACGTAGGCGCCGTCGGTGGGGGTATCGAGCAGACCGAGGATCGAGAGCAAGGTGGATTTGCCGCAGCCGGACGGGCCGGCGATGGAAACGTATTCGCCCTGCTTGATGTCGAGGTGGATGCCGGCAAGGGCATGCGTTTCAACTTCATCGGTGAGGAATACTTTGGTGACGCCTTCGAGTTTGATCAGGGAGCTCATGAGATGATTTTAGGTTTCGATTCCGAATTTTGGATTTCTGAAAGGAACGCGGCTTAGGTGGACGGGGTGCTGTCGAGGGCGACCACGACGGCGAGGGCCACGAGGAGAAGAAGAACGGCGAGCATGGATGAAAGTGAGTTGAAACCTGTTAGTTGAGGCGGACGCGGTCGGCGGTGTCCCACTGGGACATGTCGGAGAGGATGACGCGGTCGCCGGGGTTGAGGCCGCGGCGGACCTCGATCGTATTCACGGAACTGCGACCAAACTCGACGGGGATGCGGGTCGCGTAGTTGCCGTCTTCGCCGAGCTTGAACACGCCGACGGTGCTGAGCTCCTGACCGAAGGCCGGACGGCCCACGAACACGGTGTCGTCGAGGCGTTCGAGAACGATCGTGCCGTCGACCGAGAGATCGGGACGAGCGCCCCGCGGCAGCTCACCGGTCATCTCGACGTCGACGAGGACGGTGCCGTTTTGCACGGCGGGGTCGATACGGGCGACCGTGCCGGCGACGATGCCGTTGCGGGTGTCGATCGAGGCGACCTGACCGATCTGGATGTCTTTGGCCTGGGTCTCGGCGATGCGCACCTCGGCCTTCAGCATTGACGGATCGGCGACGCGGGCGAGGTTGGCGCCGGGCTGCACCTGTTGGCCGATCTCGACGGGGAGTTGTTGGAGCACCCCCGTGAAGCCGGCGCGCACATTCAAGGCTTCGGCTTCTTCGAGGCGCAGGCGGGCTTGGGCGCGGATCCGCTCGACTTCGGCTTCTTTGACGGCGAGTTGGGGCTCGATCGAATCTTGGGCGAAGGCGAAGCGCTTGACCTCGATTTGGTGGCGGGTGGACGCCTCTTCGGCGGTGACTTTCGAGAGCTGGAGCTCAAGCGAGGAAACCAAACCGTCTCCGAACAATTCCTGGTTTACCTCGGCGCGGAGGCGGGATTGCTCGAAGTCGGCTTTGGCGCGGGCGGCGACGGATTCTGCTTCGAGCAGTTGGCGTTGGAGCTGGACCTTGAGGTTGACGAGCTCGGCTTCGGCGGCGGTGAGCTGCGAGGCGGCGGCGGTGGCGGCCTGTTCGACGTCGGGATTGGAAAGTTCCAGAATGACGTCGTCCGGGGTAACGTTGGCACCGGGGCGGAGAATGATGCGATCGACGCGGCCCTGGGTGCGGGCGGCGATCCACCGGATGTCTTCCGGAACCAAGGTGCCGAGGCCGCGCACTTCGCGGACCATCGGCCCGCGTTTAACGGTGTCGATCCAGACCAGATTGCGGTCAACCGTGGGCGCGGCAGGTTTGAGGGAAGCAAGCGCGTAGGTGATGGCGCCGAGGAGGGCGATGACTACGGCCCCGGTGATGAGGCGTTTCTTGCGTTTAGCTTTTGCTTGATTGGGCCGTGCGATATCCATGCGGGCGTAGAATGCCCGACTCCTTTGCAGTCACCGTGCCAGCTGCGAGACATGGATTTAAGATGTTTATTTTAAACGTCTTAAATCTGTTCGGCATTTGTCGGACGCTGCTCCCTCGGCCGATGCCGGGATTTCGGTGTCCCGGAATTGGGACGCTCTTACGGAGCCGCGTAGACTTCGAGGAGGGCGACGCCGGTGCTGTCGGCCACGCCGCGAACCTCGACGGTATAGGCGCCGGGCGGCAGATCCACCACGGTCGCGCTGTCGGCGCTCGCGGGGGGAAGCGGGAAGGCGCCGACGGCCGTAGTCACACTCGCGATGGTGGCGGCGTCGGGGGATGTGAACCAACCGGTATTGGTCGCGATAACGGTGCCATCGCGGCGTAGCGTGAGCGTCGGCTCGGCGAGGGCGCCGGCGACCCCATACGTCGCCAAGGTCGGGCCGATGGCGCGCACCAAAATCCGGCGACTGCTTTCGCCGCGCACGACGAGACCGCCGATGAGGACCTCTGAACCGGTGCCGACGCGCCCGCGGATGGCGGAGTTGATCAAGGTGCCGGGAGCGATGCTTTCGTCGGCATCGTAGACCTCGACGAGCGCGACGCCGGGGTCGTCGGGCGTGGAGGTGACTGCGGTGTAGGCTCCTGGCTCAAGGTTGACCAAGAGCGCGGCGTCGGCGCTGCCTTCGGGCAGCGTAAAAGCGCCGACGCGCGCAGCGGCGGCTTGCAAGGGGGCGGTTTGGCCGGCGCTCGACCAGCCGTCGGTGCTGCGGGCGATTTCGTGGCCGTCGCTATCAACGAGCTTGAGTTGCGGGCGGGCGAGGGCGCCGGCCAAATTGATCGGCGGAACTCCGAGGGCGGGGCCGACGGCGCGGATGAGGACGGTTTTACTGCCACCGCTGATCACGAAGCCGGGGATGAGCGCTTCGGCGTCGGCCCCCACGCGGGCACGGGCCGAGAGGTTGATGAGGCGCGGCGCAGTGTCGGTGGAAATCAAACGGTGGATCCGGCCGTCGAAGAGGTTGACCAACAGCAGGTCGTTTTGGCGGGGATCGACGGCGAAGGCCACGATACCCGGCAGGGTCGTGAGCAGGGTGGCTTGGGCGGCAGGCAGGGGGCGCCGGCCGTCGTCGTGGAGCGCCCAGATGCGTCCGCTAACGAAGTCGCCGAAGAGGTAGCGGCCGCGGAGAGACGGGAAACGCCCGCCCCGGTAGACGAGCCCGCCCGTGATCGAGAGGCCGAGGTCGTGACCGTATTGAAAAATTGGATCAGTGAACCCTGCACCGGCCGGCACGGGCGCCGTGGCGGGCCCGGCAGCGAGACCTTCGCGGTAGTCCCAGCCGTAGTTGGCGCCACGCTCGATGAGGTTGATTTCTTCGGTGAGATCGAGGCCGACGTCCGCGCACCAGATGCGCCCCGTCACGGCATCGCGTGAGAGCCGGAAGGGATTGCGCAGACCGACGGCCCAGAATTCAGAACGCACGGCGGAGGGGTCGACCGGCACGCCGTTGAACGACGTCGCGCCGACAAACGGGTTGTCGGCCGGGATGCGGTAGGTGCCGGCATGCACGGCCGGGTGGGCGTTGGGCACGAGGTTGGTCGCCGCCTGATCGACGTCGATGCGCAGGACGGCACCATAGAAACCGCGATCAATGTGCTGATGGCTGGCGAGCGCCTCGGCGTCGTTGCCGGTGTCGCCGTCACCAATGGACAGATACAGGTAACCCTCGGGACCGAAAAACATCTGCCCGCCATCGTGGCCACCGGGGCCGTTGGGCTGTGAGATGAGCGGCTGTTGGGAGGTGAGCGCGACGGCGATGGTGGCCGCGGTGGGGTTGGTTGCGGTGAAGCGGGCGAGGCGGTTGTAGCGTTGGCCGTTTTGGGTGGTGGAAAACCAGAGGTAGAACCAACCGTTGGACGCGAAGTTCGGATGGAAGGCCATGGCCAGCAGGCCGTGATCCGAGCCGCTATCGCCGACCAATGAGGTCAGATCCAAGAGCACGCGACGCGCGGGGGCGTTCAGGTCGGAAATCAGGGCGATGCGTCCCTCCCGTTCGACGACGAAGGCGCGCTGGGTTTCGCCGGGCGCGAAGACGACCTCGACCGGTTGTTGAAACACGACGCCGCCGAAGGCCGGTTCGATCGACACCGTGTCGGCGGCTTGCGCGCGACTGCTCAAGGCGAGTGCGAAGACAAACGTGGACCAGCAGAAAAGCGAAAACCGGCGGGAGAAGGCGGGCATGGTCGACAACGACAACCCAACCGAGGAAAACCGCCAGCGCGAGCCAAGGAATCTTTTGATGCCGGACCGGATGGGTGGGCCGGTCCCGGTGGCGGGGCGGCGTCCCCGGCCAGCTCATGTGGCTAGGTCATACGCCCCACCGAGTGGCGGCTAGCCGCGGGTGGCGGTCGATGGGGCGCGCGGGCTTTGGCCGTAGGTCGAGCGCACGGCTTGGGTGCGATTGCTCGATTGGCGCAGCGAGCTGAGCTCGGTCTGGATGCCGGCGCGTTGTGCGTCGAGGGAACGGGCGAGCTGGTGGTGACGTTGCTGCACCTCGCGGACGCGGGCCACGACCTTGGGATCGTGACGATCCGCCTGGAGGGCGAGTTGCGCGATCACGGCGCATTCGCGGTCAAAAATATCCGCCAGCCCAGCCCAATCGCCCGTGCCCAACGCACCGTCCTCGTCGCCGCGAAATCTTTCGAGACACGAGATGAGACGCTGGGTGGTGGGGCTGGGAGCGGGCACGGTGAAACGGAATCAGGCCACGGTCTGCTCGCGTTGCTGGAGCATTTCCGCCCATCCATCGCGGAGGGACCGGATGAGGCCCTCGACCTCGGCGAGCGCCGTCTCGTCCTTGCGCATGTTGGCGTGCAGCAGGCGGTCGAGATGGTAGTCGTAGAGGCGGGAAAGGTTTTCGGCGAGTTCACCGCCAGCATTGAAATCGAGGTTGCCCTGCAATTCGCGGATGATGGCGCTGGCGCGCAGGATGCCGGTGTTGATTGTTTCGAAGCGCTTTGCGGAATCGTCGGGCAACGCGAAACCGGATTGTGCCTGGGCAATGAAGCGGAGTGAACCGTCATACATCATCAACACGAGCTGTCCGGGGCTGGCCGTGAGAATCGACTGCGCTTGATAGTGGCGGGCGTAAGGCGATACGGGCATGACTTAATCTTCCGCTAGGCTGGGGTCCTGCGAGGCGGTGATGATCGAAGCGAGCCGGTTAATGATCTCCAACGGAGGGTAGGCCGGATCGGTCGCCAGATTGCGGCCGCGTTCGACGACCTCGGGGCGGATTTCGGGGGTCTTCTTGAGGGCTTCCTGCAGATGCTGCTGCTGGGGGAGAGAGACGCGATCAACAGCGGCCGGCGGGACCGCGGGGCGGGAAGAACGTGGTTCCGGTGAGGCCGGAGGCACGCCGCCTTGGTTGGAGGGAGGAGTGATCATGATTAGGCTTTGGTTGAAACGGTCAGCCCTGAATCAACAGGAAAGGGAACGCCGTAATAATGTGTTGACGGACAAAATATCGACACGAATCGCCGCCACTTAAGGCTCTTTTTTTGCGATTCTTGGAGGAAGGCGATCGAGGGTTTGCGTGAAAGCGAAACCCGCGAACCGGGAGGGACTTTGATTAAACGCGCTCACCGGATCGCTGCCGCGAGAGGGCTCTTTCAGGCGTTTGACGTAGCGGCGCACGGCTTCGGCGACGGTGGCGTCGGCGGCATCGTAGGTCTCGTCGGCCATCCAAATGATGGCGTTGTCGGCGAGGTTCACGAGTTTGACCCGGAAGCCCAGGATGGTCGGACCGTAGAGTTCGACGGTGGTCAAATCGATGAAGAGGGCGGCTTGGGCACCGGTGTTGTCGGCGAGCTTGGTCGCCCAGCCGGCGGGCAGGGCGGAGGTGGAGTCAAAGGAGCGCAGGCGAAACCACTTGGAAAGCTGCTGGCGCGAGACGTCGACCATCTCGGCCCGCTGGGGGATCTGCACCGCCGAGCGCCAGGCGCGGTCAAAGCCGGCGAGTGGACGTTCGGGCAGGCGGGCGGTCGCGTCGTGGGTGGGCAGCACGGCCACGCGATCAATCTCTTCCGGCCAGACGAGCGGGCCTTGCAGATTGGCGGGCGCAAACGCCGGGAGTAGCGCCGGCACGAAAGCATCGCGCGGCCCGGCGATCGCGACGGAGGCGAGAGCCAGCAGCACGGCGGCGCGCAGGGTGAAGGAGCGAGGACCGATCATCATGAGCTCGAGGAGCCACCGGTGGGAAACGCGTTGGTGAGCTGCGTCTGCATCTGGTTCATCTTTGACTGGGCGGTTTCCATCGCGATAAAGCCCGACTCGAGCAGCGCGCGGCGTTGCACCAGGCGGCGTTCGATATCGGCGATTTGCTGATCGATCTTGGTGTTGGAATTCGTGAGCAGCGTGCGCTGGGCTTCGAGCTGGCCGGTCGTGCCGTAGTCGTCACCCAAATACCCGGTGAGCATTGTTTCGAGGCGGGAGGCAAAGCCGGTGGACGTCTGCTGAAAAAAAGCCACGACGTCGTCGGCATTGTCGGCCAGGGCGGTGTTGAGCTTGGCGCTGTCCATCACGGCGAGTTCGTTGGTGCCGCTCACGAAGTCGATCCCGAGGTCATCGAGGCGATCCATGCTGGCGGTGAGACCCGGCACCGCTTCGAACACCGTGCGACGCATCGCGGTGGCCCAGCTTTGCACCTCACGATTGCTGGAGAGGGTCGACGTGGTGACGGTGCCATTGCTCGAGGAGACCTTGCTCTGATTTTCGATGTAACGCTGGACGGTGTTGTAGGCGCTGATGAACGAATCGATCTTGCTGCGCATGCCCGTGGCGTCGTTGGCGACGGTCACGGTGCCGGCGCCGGTGGTCGTGGCGCTGAGGGTCAGGCCGGCGATGCCGTGATCGGATTCGGTGAGTGTGTTACTGGTCGAGACGATCTCGGGCCCGCCGTCGACGGTGAAGCGGGCGTTGGTTCCGTTGACGAGAGTCGCGCTATTGGTCAGGCCAAAGGCGTCGAGGAAACCGCCGCTGGCTTCGCTCACGTTGATGCCGAGATCGCCAGTCTTGGCGTTGCTCAGGACCATGCGGTCATTGACGGCGTCGTAGCTGGCAGTGACGCCGGCGGTGGATTGATTGATCCGCTTGATGACGGCGGCGAGCGAGTCGCTGTTGACGTTGTAGTCGATGGCGACGCCGTTGATGGAAAACGAACCGTTGCCGGAGCCGTCGACGGCGGTGATGGCCGTGCCGAGGCGGGCGTTGGCGAGCGTGGCGGTGGTGTTGATGGTGCCCAGGCCCGACGAACTGGTGATGGCGCCCGTGCCGTTGTTGGCGAGGCGGGCGACGGAGAGGAAATTAGAGGTGTCGTTGGCGGCCCCGAGGACGATGGGGGAGGCGCTCGCCAGCTCGATCCCATCGGTGGAGGCGTTATAGGTGGCCGTCACTACGCCACCGGTGGCGGTGGAGATGCGGTCAAACAGGTCCTGCAACGATTCGCCGAGATCAACGGTGACTTGAGCGCCGTTGATCGTGAAAAAGCCTGCCGAGGGATTTACCGCCGTGCCGAAGCTCGCCAGCGAGACCCCGGAAACATCGGCGGAGCTGGCGATACCGGCGCTGCGATCACCCGCGCCTTCCATGCGCGCGGCGGTCGCGCGGGCGAGGATGTTAAAGTCGTGGGCGCCGAGCGCGGAGCTGGCGGTGGCGGAGGCCGTCCAAGACGAGCTGGCGCCGGAAACGGTCGCGGTGTGAGTGGCGAAGTTTGTCACGTCGGCCAGACCATCGACCGCCGAGCGCAGGTTCTTCAGATTGGTGTCGAGGGTGGTAAGCGCGTTGTTCTTCAGCTGATTGTCACTCTTTTCGAGGGTCAGCCGATTGATGGGCGCTCGCTCCAGATCCATGATCGTGTCGACGAAGGATTGCCAGTCGAAGCCTGATGCGAGTCCTGAGAGTTGTATGGATGCCATGGCGGGACGAAAAGATTACGTGTAGGTGCGATCGGCTCGGGCGGGGAAAACTTGAGCGATTTCTTCACGTCCTCCCGGGGGAAAACGGGTTCTCCAGCCGCATCCGAGAAATCTTAGCCCCCACCGTTCTTTTTTAAATTCCGGCGCTAAAGTCAGCCGGCGTTGCACCGTAGTTATGGGCAACTGCGACTCATGTGGCAGCCGGATCGGCCCGAATCCTTCTTCGGCCCGTCGCCCTACGGACAGGGTAGTTTAATCAAGGAAGATCCCATGTCAGTTGTCATCAACACCAACTTCGCGGCTACGGTTGCCTCAAACAACCTCGCCGCTTCGAATAACATGCTGCAGAAGAGCCTCAACCGGCTCTCCAGCGGCTCCAAGATTGTGAGCCCGGCCGACGATGCCGGTGGTCTCGCAGTCGCCATGAAACTGTCGGCCGCCGCGAAACGTTCCGGTGCCGCCAACATTAACATCGGCAACAGTGTTTCGTTTCTGCAGACGCAGGACGGCGCGCTGAAAGTCACCGGCAAGGTCCTGGACCGTATCAGCGAACTGAAGACGCTTTACTCCGATCCGACCAAGAGCGCGGGTGATCTCGCCAACTACGACGCCGAGTTCAGCCAGTTGCAACTGCAGCTCACGGCCCTCACCTCAGAGACCTTCAACAGCATCTCGCTGTTCTCCGCCACGGCTCTCACCACGCAAGTCAGCGAAGACGGTGCCCAGACGGTCACCCTCAGCGCGAAGGATCTCGCCTCCGATGCCGGTATCACCGCGATCGGCGCGGCGTCCGACCTCGCCGGCATGACCCTGGACGACGTGAAAGACGCCATCAACGGCGTCGCGACCTTCCGCGCCACCAATGGCGCCGAACAGAGTCGCCTCGAGTTCGCGGCGGAAGTGCTCACGACCAACAAGGCCAATCTGGAAGCCGCCGCCTCGCGCATCACCGATGTCGATGTGGCCGAAGAGTCCACGCAGCTCGCCCGTTGGAACACCCTCGTGCAGGCCGGCACCGCGATGCTCTCGCAAGCCAATCAGAGTTCTCAGACCGCGCTTCGGCTCCTCCAAAGCTAAGGTCGCCCGCTTCTTTTTCTCGGGGGCGTCGTGATCTGAAATCCGGCGCCTCCCTCTGACCTCTTATCGGCCACGCCACGTTACCGTATTCTCCGCGACTACCATTTAGCAGCCAGCACCTTTTGCAGGGTAACACTTTGGGGCAAATGCCTCAAACGGAATGATTCGGACCGCTTCTCTTCCGAATCCGTGACGACGACGGACGTCGTTTTACATCAAGGAAAGATACTACCATGGCAGTGGTTATTAACACAAACTACGCAGCGACGATTGCCTCCAACAATCTCGCTTCATCCAACTCGATGCTGCAACGCAGCCTTAACCGGTTGTCGAGCGGTTCGAAAATCGTCAGCCCGTCCGATGACGCGGGTGGCCTCGCAGTTTCCATGAAACTGTCGGCTGCCGCCAAGCGTTCCGGCGCGGCCAACACCAACATTGGCAACTCGGTGTCGTTCCTGCAGACGCAGGACGGTGCGCTCAAGGTCGCCGGCAAGGTCCTCGATCGCGTCAGCGAACTCAAGACCCTCTACTCGGATCCGACCAAGAGCGCCAGCGACCTGGCCAACTACGACGCGGAGTTCACGCAACTCCAGGCGCAGTTGACCTCGATCGGTTCGGAGACCTTCAACGGCATCGCCGTCTTCAACAACGCGCTCTCCACGCAAGTCAGCGAAGATGGCACGCAGTCGGTCGCCCTCAGCGCCAAGGACCTCAACACCACCACGACGGACGTGACCGGTGCCACGGACCTGAGCGATGTGACCCTCGACGAGATCAAGACCGCGATTAACGGGGTGGCTACCCACCGCGCTAACAACGGTGCTGAACAGAGCCGCCTGGACTTCGCGTCCGAGGTGTTGACGGTTAACAAGGCTAATCTGGAGGCCGCCAACAGCCGCATCGTCGATGTCGATGTCGCCGAGGAGTCCACCCAGTTGGCCCGTTGGAATACCCTGGTCCAAGCCGGCACCGCGATGCTGGCCCAAGCCAACGGTTCGTCCCAGACTGCCCTGCGACTCCTGTCGTAAGGTTAGGTTTAAGATGACATCCTGATAGGGTTCCTGGAGCCCCGTCCACCGCAAGGTGGCCGGGGTTTCCTCGTGTCCGGATATCGCGCGCTAACGTGGCCGCAGGGCTAAAGTTCTCCCCGGGCTGGGCCGATGGACTAGACACGCGTTGTCGCGCGCCACTTCCGCATGTCCCAGCCCACTCTCTCTCTCTGCCTGATCACCCGCAACGAGGCCCGGAATCTCCCGGCCTGCCTCGCGTCCGTGCGCGGCCTGGTGGACGAGATCATCGTGGTGGACACCGGCTCGACCGACGAGACCGTGACGCTCGCCCGCGCGGCCGGCGCCGTTGTGCACGAAATGCCCTGGCCAGGCGACTTCAGTGTCGCGCGGAATGCCGCGATCGAGCGTGCCACCGGCCGCTGGATCCTCGTGCTTGATGCCGATGAGACGCTGCCGTCCGCCAGCCATGCCGCCGTTGCCCGACTTGTGGCCGCGCCGCCGCGCTGCGCCTACACCCTCGTGCAACGCAGTAACCTCGCCGCCGGGGCGCATCTCGATGTTGCGATCGTGCGTCTGTTTCCACGCGACGAACGCGTGCGTTTCGAGCGCCCGATCCATGAGCAGGTGAACACCAGCCTAGAACGCTGCCGTATTCCCATCGAGGATACCGGCATCATTTTCGATCACACCGGCTATGCCGATGCCACGGCAATGCCGGCTAAGACGCAGCGCAATCGCGCGCTCATCGAGTCCGCCCTGCACGCCGCGGCCGCCGGACCGGCGAAAGCGCGCGACCCGCACCTGCGATACTTTTACGCCAACACCTTTTTTGATGCCGGCGACTTTGCCCGCGCCGCCCGCGAATACCTTGAGTGCGCGGTGGAGTGCGGCGACGAACGTCCACGACTCAGGGCCGCGGCCCGCATCAAGGCAGCCGAAGCCTTCTTTCTCGCCGGCGAACCCGCGCTGGCGCTCGACGCGTTGCCCGACGAGCGCGCCGTCGCCGCGCATCCGCAGGCCTCGGTCATGAAAGGCGAGATCATGCTGCGTCGCGGTCTTTATCATGAAGCGCAGCGCAGCCTCGAGCTCGTGCTCGGTCTGCCGGACCAGGCTTACATGCCGCCGGTCGTGGTGGCGCCGTTGAAATTGAAAGCGCTGGAGCTGCTCGCCGGCGCCTGGGCCGCGATGGAGCGCAAGGAGATCGCGGTCGGCGTGCTGCAACTCGGCATGGCCTTCGCCCAAGGCAAAATTTCCCACGACGCGACCATTCTGCAAAAACGCTATGTCGCCTGCCGCGCCCAACCCGGCCGCCGCGCCGCGTAGAGAGGCGTGTCGCTGGCTTTTCCGTCGATAGAACGGCGAGGAGTAATATCCTCCGACGACAGAACTCATGCGACGTCATATAGTTTTATGACCATCGCTTGGTTAAGTCGGCACCCAGCAGGTTGCCTGTTCGACGTGCAGCCAAGCGTGGGGGAGAACGAGAGCGCGCCGAAGGCCGCGGCCGCCAACCTTGTGGAGCTGCAAAAGCGGGGCTTCGCTCCTTGCAGAGCGGGGGGCACCGCGGCTACCATGACAGGTCTTCATGACGGGCCGCCGGGAGGTTGGGCGTCGAGCCGCACCCGGTCCCGCGCAAGGATCGGGCGCACTTGGCG
>CAXBDS010000006.1:0-66053 GCA_963974355.1 uncultured Opitutaceae bacterium | reverse complement strand
CGTTAACCTGACGAGCGCGGTCGGAGAAATGCCGACCACGACGAATCGCGGCGGTGCGCCGAATATGCCGCCGTTCGGACCGGACGCCGGTGATTTCGTTTTCCTGCACGGTTACAACGTAAATCAAAAGCGGGCCCGCGGCTGGCAGGCCGAGGTGTTCAAGCGACTATGGACCTTTGGCCTGACGGAGCGGTTCTGGGGCGTGACATGGTATGGCACCGAATCGCAAACCAGACTGCCGAGCGGCACGCACATTACGGGGGATTACCACAGTAACGCGGTCAACGCTTTCGGCACCGCCTCAGCGTTGGCGGAGCTATTACGCAAGATCACCACGGAGACTGGACAGGAACCGACGGTGATGGGGCACAGTTTGGGCAACTTGGTGGTGTCTTCCGCACTCTCGGACTACAACGCCCCGGCGTCCCGTTACCTGCTCGTCAATGCGGCGCTCGCGGCGGAAGCATATGACGCCACCACCCGACAGATTCCCGACGCAATGGCGACGACCGTGCATACCACGTGGACGCGAGAGCGCGGTGGGTTGTATCCGTCGCGACTTTGGCCGACGGAATGGTATCGGGTTTTCGACGAAGGAGACCCGCGTCGGAAGCTTACGTGGCAGGAACGGTTCCCGATGCGGGCAGGCACGCGCTACTACAATTTTTATTCAGAAGGCGAAGAGGTGTTTGCCGACGACCCAGACGATACGCCGTCGTTGTTCGGCATTTTTGCGAAGAATGCATGGGAATACGTTACGATCGATCTGGCCCAGCAACTCGACCGGCCGTCAGGCGCGCGGGCCTGGATCTATCAGGAAAAATTCAAAGAACGCATGTTGACCGGCAAGGTTTTGGGCAGCCGGTTTGGTGGCTGGGGCTTCAATCGCCTCGAAAAACAAGTTCGGCCCGGGGGACGGCGGGGGCAAGGCCCGCGGGTTCGGTGGGTGAGTCTCGACCCGAGCGCTGCAGCGGGTTTCTCTGCCGCGATGACCAACGAGGCGTTGCAAGCGGTGCCGTTCTTCCGCCCCGGCTCGGATCGGTTGCAGGTGGCGACGTGGGTGCCTCGATCCGATGGCTCCGGGGCGCAGGACAAGATCGCCGATCGATTGGGCGCACTTTACACGCCGGGCGAGACCGGCGAGGCCTTCGCCGAGCGACATCGCGACAGTCTGCTATCCCGCATGATCCCCGCGCAGAGCCTGGCGGCGGGGAGGGTGCCGGTGCTGGAGTTCAACATTCAGGGACCTTCGAACTTCGACATGAACGAACCCCTATTCCGGGCAGATGTTGGAGGTGCATTGAAGTGGCCAAGGGGCCGAACTGATGACGGCTGGCGCCACAGCGACCTGCGGGAGGTGGGCTTGCCGTTTGTATCCGGTCTCTATCGCCGTTTGGTCGAGATTGGTAGCACCGGGGAGGTTGCGCGATGAGTCGGGCGATTTGGTCGCTGGTATTTCTGAGCATGCTCTTAAGTCTCCCGGGATGCGCATCGGTGGCGGGTGACCCACGTTTCGCGATGACTTTGAGGGTGGTGAACGACCAGGGGGACCCGGTCGAAGGGGCCCAAGCTCGAATTGGTGCGGGCCGTCGTTCGAAACCGGGAGAGCCGGAGGGCTTGGGTATCTTCGCCGACGGGCTTACTGACGAAGCTGGGATTTTCTTTGGAGAGGTCCGAGCGGTTGACGGCTACTCGGCGGGCTACCGAGTTGAAAATGAGGGCCACTACCAAGTGTGGGAGGGCTACCGCTCCCGGGGTGTCAAGAGCGGGCGTTGGCAACCGTGGAATCCGACGATCAATGTGGTGCTTAAGCGAATACGGAATCCAGTGCCAATGTATGCGGCCCGTTGGATGGGATTGTTGCCTGTATTTGAGGAGTGGGTGGGGTTTGATTTGGAGGTTGCGGATTGGGTTGCACCGCACGGAAAGGGGATGCTCGCCGATGTAGAGCTTTTTGGCACCGGGCAATTTGTGGATAACCGCAATGTCTGGGGGCGGGTCACGCTACGGTTTGTTGGGCCGGGGAACGGAATGATCCTGTATAAGGTGGGGAAATTAAAGGGCGTGAGTGCGCCTCGACTGCCCTACGAAGCTCCAGAGACGGGTTATGCGAGCGACTACACGTGGGAGCGAGTGAGACGGGACGACCCCGCGGCTCATAATGGGCTATATTTTCGCGACGGGCGGGACGAAACAGAGAATTTTTTTATCCGCGTGCGCAGTCAGTGGGACGAGGAAGGGAGCTTGGTGTCGGCGTGGTATGGAAAAATTCATGGTCCGACTGAAGTGATGACGATCACGCGCCTGCTGAACGGTGGACCTTGGCGTATCGGTCTGGCCTTCACTTATCTGGTTAATCCCGACGGCACACGGAACGTGGAGTTCGATCAGAAACGCAATTTGCTAAAGACGGAGTCGCGTCGTCGCGATTTTGGTTATGAAGGGATCGAACCATGACACGCAAGCGGTGCCATTTTTCCAGCCCGTCTCGGATCGGTTGCAGATGGCGACGTGGGGGCCTTGATCCCGATGGCTCCAGGGCGCAGGACAAGATCGCCGATCGATTGGGCGCACTTTACACGCCGGGCGAGACCGGCGAGGCCTTCGCCGAGCGACATCGCGACAGTCTGCTATCCCGCATGATCCCCGCGCAGAGCCTGGCGGCGGGGAGGGGGGCCGATGCCGCGTTTTGTAAGTCCCGGGCAAGAGGCGAATGAAGTGAAGTTTGATATGAACGATGCGGTGTTTCGGACTGATGTTGGTGGACCGTCGAAGTGGTCGAAGGGCCAAACCGACAACGGCTGGCGACATAGCGATTTACGGGACGTGGCCTAGCCATTTGTATCCGGTCTCTATCGCCGTTGGGTTGAGGTTGGGAGACCCGGGAAGAGGCGCGGAGAGTCGGGCGATTTGTTTCGCTGGTGTTCGTGGGCTTGCCCTTGAGTCTCCCGGGATGGACCCCGGTAGCGGTTAACCTACGGTTCACGATGACTTCGAAGGTGGCGGATGCTCTGGGGGACTCGGTCGAAGGGGCCTAAGCTCGCAGTTGGAGCGGGTCGGTGGTGGAACCGGGAGAGAGCCATTGGGCTGCGGAAATCCTGAGGTAAGGGATGGCCATGAATACCACGATTCGATTGCTTGCGTCCATGGCTCGTTCCTCCGTCTCCCAACGCCAAAAACTTTCTCCGATTCCGTCGTGGATCATGTTGGGCTTTATCCTCGGCAGTGTGACCGTGTGGGCCTTCCTGCGCCGACCGGAAATGCCGCCTTCGCCGCCTGCGGTCGAGGCGGATGCGACGGCGGAGCCTTCGGACGCAGCGGCGAACGCTCCGGCAACAAAGTCGCGCAATATCGCCACCTTGGCGGACAAACCGAGCATAAGTGTGGTGGAGGCGATCTTCGAGCAGTCGCGCGAATACGCGTTTTGGTTTGAGAACGTCACGCAAATCGCGATCTGGAATTCGGTGACCGGCGACTACACGGATTTTTTTGAAGTCTACCGCACAAGAGACGCCACGTATTTCCGTCCCTTGGACAAACTCACGTGGTGGCGCATTGATGGTTACGGACCAGATCCGGGAATGATTCGGTTTGCCGAGACCAACGAGATGAGGCTGATCCGTTATCGCGACGCTGGCGTCTTGCCGGAATCGCACACGTTGCCGCCTCCGCCTCCACCCCGTTTCAATTTGGCGCCTTAGCGTGATGGCGAAAAAGCCCGACAGTCATCCGGTGCTTTCGTGTGCGGCCGCCAGCGTTTGGGAAGAGCAGCTATTGGGCGGCGATAACGTCGCGCAGTGGCAGGCCATGAGCGCGGCGGGGTATAGCTTGGCGGAAGCAATTGGGCGCGACGCGGAGGAGGTTGGCGGGTTACCCGAGGCGGCGCGAATTCTGGTTTTGGCCGGCAAGGGCCACAACGCGGGGGATGCGTTGATTGCGGCGAGGATCTTGCTGGCGGATCGACCGAGCCGCGCGGTGTCGGTGGCATTCGTGTTGGGTGAACGAGACTTGCGCCCACTCGCCCGGCGTGCGTGGCGGGAATTGAGTGCACTCGGCGCGTCGGTCACGCAGTTGGCGGGCCCGGGGGACGCCGGGATAGGCTACGATCTCGCGATTGATGGCGTGTTTGGATTCTCCTATCGCCCGCCATTGCGTGCGGCGGCGGTCGTGTGGCTGCGGTGGGCGAATGCCGTTTCAGCGCGTATGCGGGTGGCGGTGGATTTGCCGAGTGGACTCGATGAACCCGAGGCATTTCGCGCTGACTTTACCTACGCGACTGGGATCGTGAAGTCCCCGCTACTGGGGGCGGCCAACGCGGGGCGCTTGCGCTACCTTGATCTCGGTTTCTTTGCCGACGCGATGCCCGAGGACGAGGGGGACCGCGTCCTGGCGACGGAGGTGTTGGCGCCATTGCGGGCCGGGCGACCGGCGGCGAGTGACAAGCGCAGCTTCGGTCATGTTTTGCTGATCGGCGGTTCCCGAATTTATCCGGGGGCGATCATGTTGGCGACGCAATCGGCGTTGCGAAGCGGGGTCGGTTTGGTGACGGCCGCGGTGCCGGAAACGTTGGCGGCGGCTTACGCGGCGGCGGTGCCGGAAGTGATGTGGGTCGGGTGCCCGGAAACGCCGGAGGGCGGCTTGGCGCTGGAGGCTGCCGGGCTCATCCGGGCGAGAGCTGTGGGTCATCGGACCTGGTTTGGGGCGCGAGCGGGAGAGTTTGGCGTTGGTGGCGGAGCTGTTGAAGGGCGGCGAAGTCCCGACGGTGCTTGATGCGGATGCGCTGCAACCGGATCTGGTCAAGACGGGCGACGTCGCGCGTGTGCTGACGCCGCACGCGGGGGAGTTTGCACGTATCGCGGAAGAATGTGATTTGCGCGAGTTCGCGACGGCATCTCGGGTGACGGTATTGAAGGGGCCGACCACTCGGATTTGTGCGGGCGGTCCCGTTTGGCACAGCTTTACCGGAGGTCCGGTGCTGGCGCGCGGAGGGAGCGGAGACGTATTGGCGGGGTTGATCGGAGGCCTCTTGGCGCAGACCCCGAAGGAGCCGGCGTTGGCGGCGCGGCGGGGTGTTTACTGGCACGGTTTGGCGGCGGATTATGTGGCGCGGACTCAGGGTCAGGTCGCAGTGCGCACGCTCGATGTGGTGGCTGCGTTGGGGCCGGCGCTGCGCGAGGGTTAGGGCTTTCGTTGTGGCGTGGGCCGACGTAGGTTGCCGCCATGGATCGGGAACTCACGACGACGCAGGCTTACTTGGTGTTGAATGCGTTGCCCAATATCGGGCCCATCACGCTGCATCGGCTGCTGAACGCGTTGGATGGAGATCCGCGCACCGTCCTTTCCGCCAGCAAGCGTGAACTCGAATCAGTGAAAGGTGTGGGGCCGGCGATTAGCGGCACGTTGGCAGATTGGCCGGAGCATTTCGATCTGGCACGGGAAGAGTCACGCATGGAGCGCGCGGCGACGACCTTTATCACGGGTGAAGCCGTGGGGTATCCGCCGATGCTGGCGGAGATTCCGGATCCGCCGATTGGGTTGTATCGAAAAGGTGACTACGCGTGCGGCGATCCGGCGATCGCGATCGTGGGCAGCCGGCGGACGACGCTGTATGGTCAGTCGGTGGCGAAGAAATTGGGCGCCGGGCTGGCTCAGGCGGGCTTTTGCGTGGTGAGCGGTTTGGCGCGTGGCATCGATACGGCGGCGCATGAAGGGGCGTTGTCGGTGAACGGCAAGACCGTCGCGGTGTTGGGGCAGGGGATCGACATCGTTTACCCGCCGGAGAACCTGGACCTTTACCGGCAGATTGAGGAGCACGGGGCGATATTGTCGGAGTTCCCCTTTGGACGGCGGGCGGATCGGCAGTCGTTTGCCATGCGCAACCGCATCGTGGCCGGCATGAGCGTCGGGGTGATTGTCGTGGAAAGCGACGTGGCGGGCGGTTCGATGATCACCGCGCGTTTTGCGGGTGAACAAGGCCGGCTGCTATTCGCGGTGCCGGGCCGGATCGATCAGGCGACGAGTGCGGGGTGTCATCAGTTGATTCGTGATGGCGCGACGTTGTTGACGAGTGTGGACGATGTGATTGCGGAGTTGAGTTACCTCGATGGGCTGCGGCCTGGCGCAATCCCGGAAAAGACGGAAGGCGGCACGACGCTCGCGGCGGCGAACCTCACGGCGGAGGAGACGCAGGTGTGGGAGTGCTTTCGGGGGGGCGCTTTGCTGAGCGTCGATGCGATTGCGGCTCAAACCGCGCTGCCGACCTCACACCTGTCTGCGACGTTGATGATGTTGGAATTGAAACGCCTCATCGTGAAACGGGCGGACGGAACGTTTGAGGCCCGCGGCTAGTTTTTTTGCAATCAATCACACTTCGTGTGAACCCGGTGGGCGTCGGCCGGTCACAGGGGCCACCGTGCAAAAGATTCGTGTCAAGATTCCCTGGCCAGAGGGCCTTCACATGCGACCCGCGAGCCGGGTGGTGGCGGTGGTGCGGACTTTTCATTCCACGGTGCGTCTGCGTTTGGGAAACAGTGTCGCGGAGGCGAGCAGCATGCTGAGTCTGGTCGCCCTGTGCGCATCGCTTAACGCGGTCGTGGACGTCGAAGTGAGTGGTGACGATGAGTTGGAAGCGCTTCAGGCTGTCGCGGCGTGTTTTGAGCTGCCGGCGGTTTCGACGGGCCAGCACGGCTAGCAGGACGGACGCGACAAGTCGGCGGTGTGACCCGCGGGTAATTTTGTTTTAGCGAGGGGTTTTCGCGGACGGGCTTTTCGTATTCAAGATGACGGGATGATCGCTGCCGAATTCTTTTCCCTGCCCGCGTCGCTGAGTGGATTTTCGACTCATTTCCCGAGCGATGCCGCTCCATGGGCTTGGATCAAAGCGGTGGCTCCGGCGCTGGCGGGATTGAAGGGCAACCCTGGCGAACGCGCGCTGCCGCCTGGCGTGCATGTGGAGGGTGAGGTCTGGCTGGACCCCAGTGTGAAGCTGCCTGCGCATGCGACTCTGATTGGACCGGCGTGGATCGGGCCGCAAACGGAAATCCGGCCCGGCGCCTACGTGCGCGGCAACGTCATCGTGGGCGCGGGAGCGGTGCTGGGTAACAGTTGCGAATTTAAGAACTGTCTGCTGCTCGACGGCGTGCAGGTGCCGCATTTCAGTTACGTTGGCGATTCGGTCCTCGGCAACAAGGCCCACCTCGGCGCCGGGGTGATCCTGTCAAATCTCCGGTTGGACCAACAGCCTATCGTCGTGCGGCTGCCTGAGGCCGCGATCGACACCGGACTGCGCAAGTTCGGGGCGATTTTGGGGGACGCTGCGGAGGTCGGGTGCAACGCCGTGCTGCAACCCGGCACGCTGCTCGGCCCGCGCGCCCTCGTCATGCCCACACTGGCCTTTGGCGGGTATTTGCCGGCGGGCATGATCGCCAAAGGGCGCACGTCGATCGTGACCCTGCCGCGGCGCGACTAAACCGTCGTCGCCGCGGCCGGGGCGAAATCCTGCATTTAGGGATTCCCAAATCCCGCATCCGAATTCCAAAATCACTCCTTATGGCCATTCGCACTCTTACCGGTATCACGCCCTCCGGCACCCTGCATGTTGGCAACTACTTCGGCGCCATGAAGCCCGCGATCGAGTCGCAGGACGTGGGCGAGTGTTTTTATTTTATCGCCGACTATCATTCGCTCACCTCGCTGTTTGATCCGGCGGTGCGCCGGGCCAACACGCTGGGCATCGCGCTCGATTGGCTGGCCTGCGGCCTTGATCCGGCGCGGAGTGTGTTCTGGCGGCAGAGCGACGTGCCTGAAGTGTGCGAACTCACCTGGATGTTGGGCTCACTCACGCCCATGGGCCTGTTGGAGAGGGCGCACAGCTACAAGGACAAGACGGCCAAGGGCATCGCGCCCAACTTCGGCCTCTTCGCCTACCCGGTGCTGATGGCCGCCGATATCCTGCTCTACGACACAACCGTGGTGCCGGTCGGCAAGGACCAGAAACAGCACCTCGAAATGACCCGCGATATCGCGATCAAGTTCAACCAGACCTACGGCGAGACCTTCGTTGTGCCGGAGCCCTCGATTTCCGAAGAACTGGCCGTGGTGCCCGGTCTCGACGGCCAGAAGATGAGCAAGAGCTACGGCAATATCCTGGAAATCTTCGGGGAGGAAAAGGTCATGAAGAAAAAAGTCATGTCCATCGTCATGGACAGCCGCTCCCGGGAAGAGCCGAAGCCCGACGCCGCCGAAAACCATGCGATCAAGCTGCTGAAGTTGTTCGCGCCCGCCGATGTGACGGCCGACGCGACCGCCAAGCTCGCCGCCGGTGGTTTCGGCTATGGCGACTTGAAGAAGGTGCTCTTCGAGCACTACTGGGAATACTATCGCGAGGCCCGCGTGCGCCGGGCCGAGCTGGCGGCGAATCTCGACCACGTCGAAGCGATTTTGAAGGATGGCGCCGAACGGGCGCGGGCCGTCGCCCGTCCGGTCCTCGACCGCGCCCGTGTGGCCTGTGGCCTGGCCTAAATGATCGTCACCGGCGGGCGCTGGAGGCGGGCTATACCGGCCATGATGCGCTCCGAGGTCGTCTGATAACGATCCTTGCTCCGACCGGGGTCGTAGTCTGCCGGGGCGATTGGCGGGCCGAAGACCACATCGATCGGATTGCCCGGCCGAATGCCGCCCTTGCGGCCAAACGCCTCAAACGAGCCGAAGACCCGCACGGGCACGACCGGCACCTGGGTTTTGCAGGCGATCAAACCGACGCCGGGTTTGGGGGCTTGCAGATTACCATCGGGCGAACGGGTGCCCTCCGGGAAAAGGATGATCACTTTTTCCTCCGCCAAGGCACGCAGCACACGCTTGATCGCGGTGATGTCGGAGCCGCCGTCGCGGTCGACCGGAATCGTTCCGACTTCATCGAGCCACCAGCTCGCGACGCCCGGTTTCCAGAGGGATTTGCGCGCGAAGAAGCAGACTTGGCGGGGCAACATGCCACCGACGACCGGCGGGTCGAGATGGCTGGCATGATTCGAGGCGACGAGGAAGGCGCCCTCGCTCGGCACGTGTTCGAGGCCGGAAACTTCGCCCCGAAACCACATGCCGTAAACCACCGTCGTGATGTAATGGAAAAGTCCATACACCCGGTCCATCGCAACTTGATCGGGCGCGCGGCTCATGCGGCGGAGGGGAGGTGGGGCGCGATCAATCCCGCCATGTGTTCAACGACCTCGTCGAGCGTCATATGAGTCGAATCGATGTCGATGGCGCCATTCGGGCAGGTGAGCGGCGACGCCTTCCGCGACGAGTCGAGGCGGTCGCGTTCGGCGATGGAATCCTGCTGACCTTCGGAGGCTCGGCGGCGGGCGCGTTCGGCGGGATCGGCGTGCAGGAAAACCGCAGGGGGGCGTCGGGGAAGATGACCGAGCCGATATCGCGACCTTCCATGATCAAACCGGAGAACCCGTTTTCGGCCGCCACGTTGGGTTGGTTTCGCTGGTAGGCCAGCAGGGCGGAGCGCACTGCCGGTTGGGCGGCGAAATGCGACACGGCGGCGTTGACGGCGGGGCTGCGGATTTCGGCTTCGGGCAACACTTCGTCGTTGACGGTGATCGCCGCGCGGCGCTCTGCGAGCCGGGTGCCAAGGTTGAGCTGCAGCAATTGCGCGGTGACCAACGCGGGATTGTCGGGCGTCATCTTGGCGCGGAGGAGCGCCGCGGTGATGGCCCGATAAAATGAGCCCGTGTCCACGTGCATCAGGTTGAAACGGGCGCTCAACGCCCGGGCGGTGGAGGACTTGCCGGAAGCGGCGCCGCCGTCGATGGCGATGATAAGGATGGACGACGATGAACTCACGCTTGGGAGGATTTTGCGCGAAGCGTTTCCAGCAACGTGAAAAAGTTCGGAAAGGTTTTCGCGCAACAGCCCGGGTCTTTAATCGTAAGCCAAGGGCGGCCGTCGCCGTGGAGGTCGCGACAGCCCAAGATCCCGAAGCTCATGGCGAACCGGTGGTCGTGATAGGTCTCGATGACCTGATCGGCGCGGAGAGGTCGCGGCGTGATCGTGAGGGTGTCTTCGGTCTCGACCACATCTTGGCCGAGCTTGGTGAGCTCGCGAGCCATGCCGGCGACGCGATCTGTCTCTTGCTTGCGGGTGTGGGTGAGACCGCGGAGGTGCATCCGCACGCCGAGCAGAGGGGCCAGTGCCGCGAGGGTGAGAAACGTGTCCGAGATGGCGTAAAAATTTTCGTCGATCGGTGTGCCGGGCGGCGCGGTGCGGAGGCGGGCCAACACGTCGGCGAAGGCCGCGTCGCCCTGCAATCCCGCGCCGGGAGGGCGCAGCCCGGGCATCGTCAAGGCCCCGCCCGTCACGAGGGGCAGCGCATGGAAGTAGCTCGCGGCGGAGGCATCGGGCTCGACGGCGTAGTCGGCCGGGCCGCGATAACGGGCGGGCGAAAGGGCGAATGTGTTGCCATCGGCCGCAGGCAGGTCGTTGAGCCCGAATTCCGCCATGAGGCGCAGGGACATCTCCACGTAGGCGCGTCGCACTTTGCCGACGAGTCGCACCGTGACGGGGCCGGCGGCGCAAGGCGCGACCATGAGCAGAGCGGAGAGGAGTTGGCTGCTTTCACTGGCATCGAGATCAACGGTGCCGCCGCGCAGTCCGGTTGCGTGGATTTCGAGTGGGAAAAACCCTTCTTCGCCCGGGCAACGGACGTCGGCGCCGAGGGCACGCAGGGCCTCGATCAGGCCGCGCATCGGGCGCAGACGCATCTGAGGCACCCCGTCGAGTTGGTAGACGCCGCGCGGGGCGGCGGCGCAGAGGGCCGTCAGGAAACGGGCGGCGGTGCCCGCCAGACCAACGTTGATCGCCACGGGAGCGTTCGGGGGAAAGGCGGTGGCCTGCCCCGAAACACGGAGGGTTCCGGCCGCCTCGTTGGCGTCGACACTAAACCCGAGCGCACGCAGGGCCTCAGCCATCAGGTGGGTGTCCTCACTGAAGAGCGCCCCGGTGATCGCGACGAGCTCGTGGCTCAAAGCGGCGAGCAAGAGAGCTCGGTTGGTGAGGCTCTTTGAACCGGGCAGGATAGCCGCGCCGCTCACGGGGTGCGTGAAGGGCTGGATGGGCAAGAGGTCGGGCAGGGCGTGCATGCGAAGGGCCAGCAGACGTTAACTTCTGGCAATCGCCAAGTCAGGATTCCGGCAGCCGGTGGCCAAGCCCGGGAAGCACGGCTCCGGGATTGCGCTCAGCGGTCGTTTGCCGCTGCCTGGAGGGCGGGCGCTCATGCGCCCGCGAGGCCGATAGATCTGATGAAAATCCGCAACATCGTCTGGGGAGTGTTTCTATTGGCGGCGGGCTGTCACGTCCCGGCGACCGATCCATGGCCTTGGCTCAGTTTTCCTCCGCCGCCTTTCGACGGGCTCCCGTGGGATTTCTTCCGGTGGAAAGCCGCTCGCCCGGTGATGATCGATCTGGGCCGGTTCCCCGGACTCGATCTTTCGGCGATCAATGGTGACCGTTTTTTCCCCTCGGACGCCCGTCGGATCTTGGTGGCGCCCGACGCGGTGGAAACAGGGTTTTTTCAGCGCCCCCAAGGTCGGGGACCGCTCTTTGCGCACGGGATGGCGGTTCCGGCTCCGGAAGGTGGACACACGCTCCGGGTGCGGGTGCTACCGCGCCGAGACGGGTTGGGCGGAAGTGAGCAGTTGATCGAGGTGCGGGATGAGCGAGACGCGGTCACCCAACAGTGGTGGTCGCTGGGGCGGTTTACGGAGATCTATTGGTCGCCGGACGGACGGTATTTCGGGTTTAACGAGCAAGGCCTGAGCACCCACGACCGTCGGCGCTTTTCCATCGTGGAGGTTGCGCGTCAGGAACTCCTGGATCTGGATATGCGGATCGGCGACGGCGAGGAGGATCTGCGTGCGCTCGATGTCGGGACGGCCGAGTCAATGGCGCTGCGGGGTTGGGTTTCTTCCGGTGTCATCGTTTTATGGATACATGGCGATTATGACGAATCCTCGTATATGCCGAGATGGGGTTACGAGGTCGTTGTGGACCTTGGCCTTCCGGCGGGGCAGAACAACGCACGACTCTTGCGCGCCTTTTCGGTGCGATAGGCGCCGCTCCACGGGTTGGCCGGTCGCGCCGCGAGTAAATTCGTGAGCCATTGCGAGATTCTCGCCCGCGTCGAGCACACGCACTCGACCGAGCATCTTGAGCCGCTGGCGGTTGCCATGTAGATGCTGTCATGTTCCGCGATGAAGCTCATCTCGTTTGCCGTGCGGGCGTCCGCCTCCGGCGGCGCCGGGCATGAGCTTTTACGCTGGAGCCCTTGGCGGTTGAATCTTCTGCAGCCGCACGTCACCTCTGCGCCGTTTTAGTGGGGCCGGGCGGGTTATGCGCTCGCGGCTCGGATCGTTTATACGGGGAAGGAGTCCGCTGCGGAATCGCTCTGACGGCTCGCGCAAGGATGGTGCACAGTCTTTGGCCTGCGCCGGTGGCGGCAGGCTCAGGGGCGGAAGCCGTCGCGCCAGGCTTTCCCGCGTTCGAGGCGTGCGCGGAGTTCGAGCCAGTCGTTGTTCGCGAGGGCGGTTTGGAAACCGTGCAACTCGTCCTCGGCGGCCCGCAGAGCGCGAAGGATTTCGTCCCGGTTTTGCTGGAAAATCTCGACCCACATCGTGGCGTCGCTGGCGGCGATGCGGGTAGTGTCGCGCAGGCCGTTGCCGGCGAGATGGCGCCAAGCACCGGGCTTGGCCGACAGTTGCGTGGCGAGACTGGTGGCGAGGATCTGGGGGAGGTGGCTGATATGCGCGACGATTTCGTCGTGCTCGTCGGGCGACAGGTTGACGACCTCGGCGCCGAGTTCGCGCCAGAAACGGCTGATCGTCGTGACGGCGTCCTCGTTGCCGCCGCGCAGTGGGGTGACGAAACAGGGGCGCCGAACGAAGAGCTCGGGATCGGCGTGCATCCAGCCGGTATGCGCGCCGCCGGCCATCGGGTGTGATCCGACGAAAGTGGCGGTGGCCGGCATGGCGGCGGTGGCGGCGCGGCAGAGTTCGCCTTTCACGCTGCCGACGTCCGTCACGATTGCGCCGGATTTTAAGTGCGGGCCAATGAGGCGGGACAGTTCGACGATCTTATCGACGGGAGCAGCGAGCACGACGAGATCGGCCTCGCGCACGGCATCGATGGCCTGATCTGCCACGGCCGAGCACCACGCTTGTTTTTCCAATTCCAACCGCGCGGCGGGACGACGCGCCCAGAGCACGATCCGACGGGCGAGGCCACGGGCGTGGACGGCGCGGGCCACGGAGGCACCGAGCAGGCCGGGGGCGAGAATGGCGAGCGTGTCGATCACCCCCATGGGCAAAGGCCAAGCGGTCCGCATTGTCGAGCCAAGGTCGTGCGGGCGCGCCGCCTAGACGGCGGGGAAGCGTTGACGGCCGGACGGCTCGGTTGGACGTGACGCCGGAGGTTTGCGACGGCGCTTACGCAGTTTTGTCCGGGATGCTGCATTGATTTTTTTCCGGGGGGATTGTTTCGTGGCGGTCCCCCTATGCCCTTTGTTCGTAAGTTTAGGTTGATGCGCCGTTTGTGGTCGGCATCGCGCTACCTGTTTTTCGGTCTGCTCGGCGCGGCCGCGATCGGTAGCCTGTGGTGGTGGCTCGCCAACCTCGGTCCGCGGAGTATCGACGGGTCGGCGACAGTCGTGCGAACGGCGAGTGATCCGGCGATCGAACGCCTCTCCAAGGAAATCGAAAAACTGGAGAATAATTACCGGGGCGTGGCCGATTCCGGCATCGTGACGGATCAAGCCCAGACGTGGTTGGCCGAGGCATTGACCAAACAGCGGGAGCTCATCCGCCTGTCGCCCGAAGCGAGCTACGACCAGATGGATCGATTGCGGCGGCTGGAGGCGGAGAACGACAACGTCCGCGTTCGCCGTTTGAACGTGAGGATCGAGCAACTCGCCCGGGACGGTGCCGAGGCGCTGGAGGCCGGCCGCGACGAGGTCGGCCAGACGCAATTGACGGAAGCACTCACCCTGCAGCGCGAGGTGAACACGACCAGCGCGGCGAGCACGTTGAAGAATTTTCAGCGGGAGACGGCATTGCGGCAGCAATTGGACGGGCTCGCGGCGGTGCCGATGGCGCGGGAAGCGGCGGCCGCGCTGGAAGTTGCGCGGGACGCCGCCAAGCGCGAGGAATGGTCGGCGGCGCTGGCCGCTTATCTGCAGGCGCGCGACATGCAGAAGCGGATCAACTCGATGTATCCGCGCACGCGCTACGCCGATCTCATGGCCGTGGATCGGCTCGACCGGGAGATCGCCTCGCTCAATGCCGGGGATATCGCGGCGGAGATCGCGGCGAGCGAGGCGAAGGGGGACGTGCAGGCGGAGGCGGGGAACTATGCGGAGGCGGCCAAGCTTTTCGCCGAGGCGCAGGCGCGGCAGGTTGAGGTTAACCAGCAGTTCGCCCGCAGTCGTTTCGTCTCCTCGCCGAAAGTGGAGGAACTCGAGGTCAAGAAGCAGACGGCGTTAAGCGCGCCGAGTTGGATCAACGTGGCGGAGCTGGACCAGCAGGTCGCGGAGCTTTTGCGCAAGCGGCAGATCGTGGGGGCGCTGCAGCGCGTGACTGAAGTGGCCCGGGTGATCGACGGAGCGTTTCAATCCTATCCGAAGAGTCTGCGCATCGACAACGCGCTGCGCATCAAATTCGCCTACCTGCAGCTGCGCGAAGAGGATCTGCGGGTGTTGCAGGACGAAGTTTACGCCGGCTTGGTGCCGTTGCCGGCGGGGATGGGGCGGGCGATGTTTCGCACGGAGATTTCGCAGTCGCTCTATCAGCGCGTGATGAACGCGAACCCGAGTCGGAACGCGGGGCGGAACCTGCCGGTGGACTCGCTCAACTGGAACGAGGCCAATGAATTTTGCGTGCGACTGGGTTGGCTGATGGGGAAAACGGTGCGGCTGCCTTCGGCGGACGAATTTCGCATCGCCGTGGGGGAGGCTCATAGCGGCGGCGCGTGGTCGGCCGAGCTTGCTTCGCGTCAAAGCCAGGAGGTGGGCACGTCGAGCGCCAACGACGGCGGTTATCAGGACTTGCTCGGTAATCTTGCCGAATGGCTTAACACCGCCGGTGGCGAGAGCGGCACCGCCTTGGTCGCGGGTGGGAGCTATCTGGATCACGAGGCAGCTTTGCGCGAGGTGCCGATGGTGGCGCGACCTAAAACCGAGCGGACCCGCAGCTTGGGGTTTCGGATCGTGATGATCGACGAGGGGTGAAGGCTGACCCCGGTCGCCGAGCGGCGCCGTTTACTTGGCGGGACGGGTGCCGAGTTTCAGGATGCGGTCGTATTCCGGTTTGCGCAGCGGCATGACCGAGAGACGACTTTGCCGGAGCAGGGCGATCTCCCCAAGGTCAGGGTCGGCCTTGATCTGGGCGAGGCTCACGGGATGAGCCAACGGCTTGTCGGCGGCCAATTCGACGGCGGACCAATCGCCTTCGGTGGCGGTCGGGTCGGGGAAAGCGGTGCGGGTGACGCGGGCGGTGCCTTGCACCTCTTTGGGGCCGACGCTGGCGTAGAAAAGCACGACGTCGCCGACGCGCATGGTGCGAAGATGATTGCGCGCTTGGTAGTTGCGCACGCCGTCCCAGTTGGTGCGACCGTCGGTGACGAAGTCGGTCCACGCGTAGGATTCGGGTTCCGTTTTAACGAGCCAGTATTGGGTTGTCTTGGGCATGGTGGTGGTCGAGGTTGGCCGGATTCAGATACGTCGTCGGCCCAAGGTCAAAGTCGGGTTGGTGTTACGTTGCTTGGACGTCTGAATAATTCGACTTTCGCCTATGAACAAGACGCTGCTCCCCATCCGACTCGCCTTCGTGGTGCTGTGTGCGGCTGGAGGCTGGCTGGTGGCTTACAGTGTGCGGGAGTGGGATGATGCGCGCGGCACGGCGGTGTTTATCGCCACCATGATCGGGCTGCTGGTCGTATTGGTGGACATCATGCTGAAGGGGTTTTCTCTGCGCGGGTTGTCGGCGATCACCTTTGGTCTGATTATCGGAGCAGTGGTCTCTTATCTGATTGGCACGTCGCCGTTGTTTGAGGAAGGGGATCCCGAGATTGTTTACCTTAGCCGGCTGACGCTTTTTCTGGTCGCAACCTACCTCTGCACGGTGATCGCGCTGCGCGGGAAGGATGAGTTTAACTTGGTTATTCCCTACGTGCGTTTCGTGCCGCACGAAGTGGAAACGCCGCTGGTGGTGCTGGACACCAGCGCATTGATCGATGGCCGGATCGTGCGCATCGCAGAAGCGGGTTTCTTGAATGCGGCGCTTATCCTGCCGCGTTTTGTGGTCGATGAGTTGCAACGTATCGCGGACTCGCCGGATCCTTTGCGGCAGGCCCGCGGGCGGCGCGGATTGGAGATGATGGCTGAACTCCGGCGCGTGAAGAGCATTGATCTGCGGCTCAATGAGAGTGAATCGAAGCGGTCGGAGATCGACGCGAAGTTGGTTTTTTTGGCGCAGTCCATGAAGGCGCGCCTGCTGACGACCGACTACAGTTTGGCGAAACTGGCGGAGTTTCACGGGGTGGCATGGCTGAATCTGAACAGCCTGGCCAAGGCGTTGCGGCCCGAAATGATTCTCGGCGAAACGCTCGAGGTGGATCTGATGAAGCTGGGCAAAGAGGACAACCAAGCCATCGGTTATCTGGAAGATGGCTCCATGGTCGTGGTGAGCGGCGCGAGCACGTTTATCGGTCGCCGCGTGAATGCAGAGATCACCAGCGTCCTTCCATCGGCGGGCGGCAAGATGGTGTTTGCCCGCTTGGTCGAGCCGGGGGAATGAGATGACGGAATCAACGTCGGCGCCGGCGGCGGACGGTTTTCACACGCACCACGTCAGCGGTTGGCGGCGTGCGCTGTTTTGGCCGATCGGCCTGCTGATCAAAATCTGGGGGCTCACGTGGCGGATGGAGGCGGCGCCGTCGGATGCCGCCAATATTTCCAAGGGCGATGAACCGGTGGCGATCATCCTGTGGCACAATCGCCTGCTGATCACGGCCGAGGTGTTTCGCCGGTTTCGGGGCGGGCGACCGATTTATGGCTTGGTGAGCGCGAGCAAGGACGGCGCGTGGTTGGCCGCTTTTTTTGACGTGGTGGGCATTCGCAGCGTGCGCGGGTCGAGCAGTCGAGGGGGACGCGAAGCCGCGATGGCGTTGAGCGCTGTGCTTCGCGCCGGCCACGATATTGGCATCACTCCGGACGGTCCGCGTGGGCCGTGTTACGATTTTAAGCCGGGGGGATTGATCGTGGCTCGCCGAGCGAAGGTGCCGGTTCTGCTCTTGGGCGGGGAGTTTGAGTCAGTGTGGCGCCTGAAGAGTTGGGATCGCTTTTGCATCCCGCGGCCTTTCTCGCGGGTGAAGATTCGCTGCGTGCAGGTTTCGGCCGAGGCGTTGAACGGCGATCGCACGGTGGTGCTGGCGGAGCTCGACGCGACTTTGCGACGGATCAATCCGGATTAGCCGCGCCGTTGGGGAGCGGCCGGAAAGAGGGCGGGATGGGCGCCCAAAAAAGCCGCTCCGGACGATGTCCGCAGCGGCGCAAAGTTGAGGCGATATGGTTGGCCTCAGGGGCGCGAGTTTAGAAACTCGGAACGATCTCGACGGTCTGACCGGCGGGGACCACGTAGTCCTCGCCGACACTCCAAGTGAGGTCGTTGACCAACAGCTTGAACACGACCGGAGCGGTGGCGCCCACGATCGCGACCGTCCAGAGATCGGCCCCGGCGGAGGTGAGAGGAGTGCCGGAGTCCCAGCTCAGGCCGGGACCTTCCCCGCGGATCGACAGGGAGTTGCCGAAGCCGATGTCAATCTTGGCCGAGATCCACGTGGCGGCGGGCACGGGCTTGGTCGTTTGGGCCACCTTTTTCGGCGCGGTGGTTTTCTTCACGGCGACCACCTTTTTCGGCGTGGCGGTCGTCTTCTTGATCGCCGGTGCAGGTGAAGCGGCCGTCTTTTTCTTGGCTGCCGCGGCTTTGGTCACGGGTTTCGTGACGGGTTTGACCTGTGGGGCGGCAGGCTTGGAGGACGGTTTGGTCTTTTTCATGTTCAGGTGTTTGACAGTGGTGGACGGTTCCCGTTTCGCGGGAAAGCGAACCATCACGCAATAGCAAATCGGGCACCAACTTGACGGTGGGATGAATTTTTCATGGCCGTCACCTTAGGTGGTCTGTGGGTCGGTGATGAAATTTGAGGTTTACTCCCCGGCGGTGATTGCCCAAAACCTCCCTTCCTTCCGGGAAAATGGGGCTGTAGCTCAGTTGATAGAGCGCTTCGTTCGCAATGAAGAGGTCAGGGGTTTGATTCCCCTCAGCTCCACCATTTAAGCGGGGGGACAGAGAGTGAAATCGCTGGAGGCGCTTTCCCTGCGGCATTTTTCAGTGCTTCGCCAACGGGAGGATAACGCGCATGGTCGTGCCGGCAGGACTGGTGGCCAGCAACTGAATGTCGCCGTGATGGCTGGCGAGAATGCGTTTGGCGATGGCGAGACCGAGACCGGTGCCGTCGGAGCGACCGGTGAGGAACGAATCGAAGATGCGACCTTGCAGGTCTTCCGGGATGCCGGTGCCTGAATCCGTTACGTCGATACAGACGACAGGAGGACCGTCGGGTCGATCCTCACGCTGGCAGTTGACGGTGATGCTGCCGCCTTCGGGCATGGCTTGAGTGGCGTTGAAGAGCAGGTTGATCAACACCTGCTGGAGCTGGCCCTTATGCACGTCGACCACGAGTTTTTCACCGGGTGGCGTGAAGTGCAGCTGCACTTTACCCTGCGAGAGTTTGAGGCGGATCAGCACGAGCGTGTCCTGCACGATGTCGAGCACGTTCCAGCGCGAATGGACGCTGGTGGGGGCCTTGGCGAAACTGAGCACGCGCGATACGATCGCCTCTAACTGGTCGAGTTTTTCGCCGATCACGCGCACATCGGTGCGCCGGGGGTCGCCTTCGGGAAACTCAAGGTCGAGGTAACCGAACAGCAGTTTGATCACTGTGAGCGGATTTCGGATCTCGTGGGCGATCTCGGCGGCGAGCAAACCCAGCGTGGTGAGCTGTTCGTTTTTGCGGAGCGAGGCTTCGCTTTGGAACACGCGCGCGTAGAGGCGCGAGTTTTGCAGGGCGACCGCGCCGAGTGAGGCGAGCGCGCCAACCAGGCGTTTTTCGTCGTTGTTGAAGCGATGAACCCGTTCGGTGAAAATCGATAGCACGCCCAGCACTTCGCTTTCGAAGATCAAGGGCACCGCCAGCATCGAACGCAGGCCGTCGTCGCGTGGCAGATCGATCACGTCGAGGAACTCGGGGGACTGCACGTTGGCGAACTCCACCGGCCGGCGCGTATGGATGGCGGAGGCGACGAGACAGGAATTGATGGGCAGGGTATCGCTGGGCAGCGGCGTGATCACATCGCTGGTCAACGACATGAATCGCACGCCCGAGGAAAGGGGCTCGTAGAGGTAGAGGGCGCAGGCGCGGGCGGCGGTGATCTGGCGTGCGTCGCGGGTGATGGTGTCAAACAGCTCCTGGGGCTCGACTTTGGTGACCAGCGTCTGCCCGGCGGCGATCAGCGACTCGAGTTGCAGCGCTTTCGCGCGCAGGTGCTTGAGTTGCCAAAGCCGTTGCATGACGGAAGTGGCTTCTTCGGTGAGGCGGAGGAACAGTGCCAGATCGGCGTCGGAGAAGCCGGCCACCTGGTCGCTGTCGATATTGATCACGCCGATGACCTGACCGTTTTCACCGATCATCGGTGCGGCCATTTCGCTTCGCACATCGTCGCGCACGCGGAGGTAGCGTGGGTCGGTGCTCACGTCCTTCACCATCTGCGGTCGGCCATGAAAGGCCACCCATCCGGTGATGCCTTGGCCGAGCTTCAGCGCCACCTCGTCGGGGTCGCAGTTGAGGCCTTGGTGCACTTCAATCTCCAACCGGCCGGTGTCGGGATTCAGCAGCGCGATCGAGCCAGAGACGCCGTGAAACAGCTCCAGGTTGACGTGGAGGACGGCGGAAAGCGTTTCGCGCGGCGTGTCACCGCGACCGAACAGGGTGCTGATGCGGTAAAGGGCGGCGAACGTGCGGGGATCGGTTTCCACCGCGCCAAGCTGAGTCGAGGGAGCGCCCAAGGCCAGAATTCTTGCGCGGCTAAACCGCGCGGAAGCGTGAATCAGGCTCGGGTCAAATCGCGGCGGCGTCGGTCGTCGGGGCCACGATCTCAAGCAGGGCGTGGCGCAACTTGTGCAGGCGTTGCGGATCGCTCACCGTGTGGTGCTGAGCGTCCTCGATGTAGAAGGTGTCGATGGCGATGCCGCGTTCGGTGCCGATGCGCGAAAAGGTGATGTCGAAACCGAAATCGCTGATGGTTTTTGACATGCGGAAGAGCAGGCCAATCTGGTCGTGGGCCTGGACTTCCACAATCGTGCGCTCCATCGAGATCTCGTGGTAAACGTCGACCGTGGGGGGGAACGACGCTTGGAAGAGTTCGCCACTCGAACGGGCTTTGTTCGTATAGCGAGATGCGTTTTCGTGTTGGCGCGCCTGCGCGACGATGTCGGGCATGAGGTCGCGATTTTTGACGAGCGCGTCTTCGATGGTGCGGGCGAAGATCTCTTGGGCGGTGGCGTTTTGGACCACCCCACGGCCCGGTTCGACGACGTAAAAGGTGTCGATCGCGATGTGGTCGCTGCGGGAAATAACCTTAGCGCTGAGGATGGAAAGACCGGCGGCCCCGAAGGCTCCGGCCAGCTTGTAGAACAGGCCGGCGCGATCCCAGGTGACGACATTGACCACGGTGAGGGAGCGGTTCAGATCGTCGTGCCAATCAATCACCGGCTTCAGCGTGCCAACCGAATCAGCAGCGGTGATGGATTTGAACAGACTGTTCACCATCTGGATGTGCAGGGCGATCTCGCTGGTATCGGTATGAATGAAATAGCGTTCCGGCAGCAGGTTGAAATGCGCCGTGATCTCATCCTGGCTGATGCCGGGAATCTTTTTGGTAATGAGCTCGCCGTAAGTCATTTCGAGGCGGGCATGGAAGCGGGATTCGAGCGTCTCACCGTGGATCAGGCGTTCGAGGGTCGCGCGGAAAAGGGCGGTGTGGAGGGAGTCCTTGTATCCATTCCACAACGTCGCAGACGTTCCCTGGGCGTCGCAGTATGTGTGCACATACAAGTAGCGAAGGAGGTCGGGGTCTCCCACAGTTTCGGCAAATGCGGCGGCAGTAGCAGGGTCATCTACATCCCGCTTCTGCCAAAAGCGTGCCATGATCAGATGATTTTTGATGACGAAGGTTACAACTTCGGACGGTTCCTTCGCGATTTTGAGGCGGGCGAGCAGGGGACGGGCGATCTCGACCCCGCTTTCCGCGTGGCCCTTGATGCCTTTGGCCTTGCCGATGTCGTGCAGTAACAGAATGAGATAGAGCAGGTTGGGATTGCCTGTGTCATGCAGCGTGGAGCGATATTTTAGATTCTGGGGCGTGTTTTCCGAGAACACGTCGTCCAAATACTTAATGGTATTAAGCGTATGGATATCTGCCGTATACCGGTGGTAAAATTCATGTTGGACCATGCAGGTCAGCGCATCGAATTCCGGGATGAACCGGCCTAAAACGCCCAGTTCATGCATCAAGCTGAGGGTGGGATGCACTTCGCCCGCTTCGTCCAATATCGCGCGAAAGCTGGTGTTGGCATCGGGCGATTCCAGCACCTGACGCGTGATCAAAATCGAGTCCTCGCGGATCGCGGTCTGGAGCGAAAAATCGAGCTTCGCACCGAGCCGTTGGGCGTGGCGGAAAATGCGGATGAGCCGCACGGGATCGTCCTGAAACACGTGATCGTGTTCCAGCGATAACTCGCTTCCGCGCAGCACGAAGCCATCGATGCGCTTGCTGCGTTCATAGCGGCGCGAGCGGATGACTTCGCGAAACGAGATGGGTTGCGCGGGATCGTCCAAAAGGGTCAGGGCGAGGCGATTTTCGACCAGTTGCGAGGTGCGGTAGATCGTCTGCGCCGCCCGGTAAAAATCGCGCATGAAGCGCTCGACGCGCGGAAGCGGTTTCGGGTCGGTGTAGCCGAGCCCGAGCGCGATGCGGGGCTGCGCTTCGAGATCGAGAACGTCGTTGGGGCGTTTGCTTTGAAAGTGCAGTTCCGCCCGCACTTGGAGCAGGAAATTATAGGAGCGGCGGAACGCCTTCAGCTCATTCGGGCGAAGGTAGTTGAGGCCGATCAGCTCGTCGATTTTCTCCACCCCCAGCTTCACGCGCGCCATCCACACGGTGTTTTGGTAGTCTCGCAGGCCGCCGACGCCGTTTTTGATGTCGGGTTCCTGCAGGAAAACGGTGTCGCCGAATTTGGCGCGGCGAGACTTTTGGTCGGCCAAGCGTGACGTGATGTAGTCGCGGGGGCGCTCGTTTTTGTAGAAGTTGTGGTAGGCTTGGTTGAAGGTGCGGTAGAGCTCGCGGGAGCCCGCGATCAAGCGGGCCTCGAGCAACGCGGTTTTCGTTTGGATGTCGGCCCGGGCCTCGACGAATACCTCGTCGACGGTGCGGGTGGAGTGACCGACCTTCAGGCCGCAGTCCCACAACACGTAGAGAATTTCCTGGGTAAGGTGTTCCTGCAGGGGCTGCACGAGCGCCTCCTTCACCTTCGGCGGGAAGAGGAACATGATGTCGATGTCGCTCAGGGGGCTGAGCTCGGCGCGGCCGTAGCCGCCCGACGCGATCAGGGCGACCGGGTAGGGCACGTCGCCGTGCGCCCGCGCATAGCTGGCCATGGCGTAGTCGAAGAGATGCGTGAGCATCACATCGATCATGGCCGCGCGCTGGTTCGCGGTTTCGAGACCCGGGGCATTTGCGTCATGGCGCATGCGGATCATCGCGCTTTCCAGTCGCAGGAACGTTTTGCACGCGCTCAGGCGCTGCGCGACGGGAACGTCGCCCACGAAGTTAAGCCGCTCGCGCGCATGTTTTTGAATCCGACCGGTCATGGGGGAGGTCGCGATGCCGGCACCGCGTCGGAGGAACATCCACCGGCGGATGGCGTTCGATCAATGTTCAAGTTGGGGGCGAGCCGCTCCACGGCCCATCTGGCGCTTGCCAGCGGAGGGCGCGTGCGGTTGCGTCGGAGGTTTCCCGATTTTCATCCGTTCCTGTCATGTCCGAGATCAGCAAGAGTTACGAAGCCCGCGATGTTGAAGCCAAATGGTATGCCGCCTGGACCCAGGCCGGCTGCTTTGCGGGGAAGGCCGCGCCCGGCCAGGAGACGTATACGATCGTCATCCCACCGCCCAACGTCACGGGCATCCTGCACATGGGCCATGCACTCAATAACACCTTGCAGGACGTGTTGATCCGGCGGGCGCGCCTCGAGGGCAAGGCGGCGTGCTGGATCGCCGGCACCGACCACGCGGGCATCGCCACGCAGACGATGGTCGAAAAGCACCTCAAGAAGACCGAGGGTAAAACCCGTTACGATCTGGGCCGCGATGCGTTCCTGGAGCGGGTCTGGCAGTGGCGCGGCGAGAAGGGGGACATCATCCTGCAACAGTTGCGCGAGCTCGGCTGTTCCTGCGACTGGGATCGCACGGCGTTTACGATGGACCCCGGTTACAGCCGCGCGGTGCTTACGGCCTTCGTCAAGCTGTTTGCCGGCGGCCACATCTACCGCGGCAAGCGCATGGTCAACTGGTGTCCGGCTTCGCTCACCGCGCTCTCCGATGAGGAGGTCGAGATGCGTCCGACGAAGGGTTTTATCTATCGCCTGCGTTACGAACTCGTCGAGCCGACGACCGCGCCGGACGGCTCGCCGCTCACGCATCTCATTCTCGAAACGACGCGGCCCGAAACCATCGCGGCCGACGTGGCCGTGGCTGTCCACCCGAAGGACGACCGGTTCAAGGCGCTCGTCGGCAAGTCCGTATGGCGTCCGCTCGGCGAGCGGATCGCGATCCCGATCATCGCCGACGAAGCCGTGGAGATGGAGTTCGGCGGCGGCGCGCTGAAAGTCACGCCGGCGCACGACAAGGTCGATTTCGAGATTGGCCAGCGCCACCACCTGCCCGTGATCGATTGCTTGGAGCCGGACGGCACGCTCAACGCCTTCGCCGGTCCCGAGCTCGCGGGGCTCGATCGTTTTGCCGGCCGGAAGAAGGCCGCTGCAATCCTCGAAGCGAGCGGGGCCCTGCTCGAAGCCAAGCCCTACGAGAACAACGTCGGTTACTCGCAACGCGCCGGGGTGCCGATCGAGCCGCGTCTCACGCAGCAATGGTGGCTGCGTTACCCGCGAGTCGAAGAGGCGAAGCAGGTCGTGCGGGACGGACTCGTGCAGATGCACCCGGCGCGGTGGTCGAAGGTTTACCTGAACTGGCTCGAGAACATCCAGGACTGGTGCATCAGCCGTCAGCTCTGGTGGGGCCATCGCATTCCCGTGTGGTATGCGAAGGGCGTTGATCGCGAGACGCTCACGGAAGCCGATCTGAACGATCCGACGAAAATCCACGTTTCGCTCGACGGTCCCGCTGACCCCGAAAACTGGATACAAGAAGACGACGTCCTCGACACGTGGGCGTCGTCGTGGCTCTGGCCCTTCGCGACGCAGGGCTGGCCCGACGAAGCGGCGATGGAAGCAGCCGATTTCAAATCGTTCTATCCGACGACGACGCTCGCGACGGGCGCCGACATCATCTTCTTCTGGGTCGCGCGCATGATCATGGCCGGCCTCGAATTCGCAAAACCGGGCGCACCGCTGGAGGAGCGCATTCCGTTCAAGCACGTATACTTCAACGGCATCGTGCGCGACAAGCAGGGCCGCAAGATGTCGAAGACCCTCGGCAACTCGCCGGACCCGCTCGATCTCATTAAAAACTACGGGGCCGACGGCCTGCGTTTCGGCATGCTGCAGATGGCCCCGCTGGGGCAGGATCTGAAGTTCGACGAAGCTCGCATCGAAGGCGGCAAGAACTTCTGCAACAAGCTCTGGAACGCCTCACGTTTCCGTCAGATGAGCGGACCGATGGCCGACAACACTTCGCTGGATGCGATCGTGGCACGCCTTGATCCCGCGCAGTTCGACGAAGACGATCACGCTATCCTCGGCGCCTTGCTCGACACGATGCGCACGTTGGAGCGCAGCTTCGCCGAGTTCGAATTCGCGACCGCGACGCAGAAGTTGTATGCGTTTTTCTGGACCGATTTCTGCGACTGGTATGTCGAGGTCGCCAAGACCCGCGTGCAGGATGCCGCCGCGCAGCCGCACGTGCTTGCGGTGCAGGATTTGGTCATCCGCCAATTCCTCCTTTTGTTCGAGCCCTTCGCGCCGTTCATCACCGAAGAGCTTTGGCATGAGATGGGTTACGGCGCGGCCGCGGCCTTTTTACAGGACACGCGACTTGAAACGGCCGACGCGCTGGCCGCGGCGCTGGCCGCTCGCGGCCAGGCCATTGACCCGGCTGCGGCGACGCGGGTCGACCAGCTGAAGCAATTCGCCACGCAGGCCCGCCAGCTCAAGGCCGATCAAGCCGTCGCCCAGAAACGCGACGTGACCTTCCAGCTGCAAGCCGACGAGGCCGGGTGGGGCGCCTTTGCCCCCCACGCCACGAAGCTTGCGCGGCTCATTGGCGCGGCCGATATCGGGCGCACGACGGCCGAGCCGGCTTTGCCCGCGACGGTCACGCCATTTGGCACCTTGTATCTCGATACGGGAGTGAAAGTGGATCCGGCCGCCGAGCGTCAGCGCCTCGAAAAGGAGCGCGCGCAACTCGACAAGCACATCGGGGGCACCGAGGCGCGCTTAAGCAATGAGGCCTTCGTGAGCAAAGCGCCGCCGGCCGTATTGGACGGTGCCCGCAAGCAGCTCGCCGAGTTACAGGCTAAACGGGCGGAGATCGAGCGCCTGTTGGCGGCGTTGTAATCCCCTTTCGCGGAGCAGGTAAGGTCGCGAATCCCGTGGGTTGGCGGGAAATGCGCCTCTTATCTTTACTTTGTGGGTTATTTAACTTGGGTAATCGGCAACATGAGTGCTGTCGCCGTAAGTGAAATCGAGTCATCCATCCCTGATCTGGAGCAGGCCACCGCCAGCGAGCGCGTTCGCTGGGCGGTGGACACGTTTGGTGATCGGTTGGTGCTGAGCACGAGCTTTGGCATCCAGTCTGCGGTGATGTTGCATCTCGTGACCCAAGTCGCCCCCGAGATTCCGGTGGTGTTCATCGACACCGGTTACCTGTTTCCCGAAACCTATCGTTTCGCGGACGCATTGACCAAGCGGCTCGCATTGAATCTGAAGGTCTATCAGCCGGTTCAGACGGCGGCGCGGCAGGAAGCCCTTTACGGCAAAGAGTGGGAAAATGGGATCGAAGGGCTCGGGCGTTACAATTTGATCAACAAGGTCGAGCCCATGGACCGTGCGGTGCGCGAACTCGGGGCCGAGGCGTGGTTGGCGGGACTGCGGCGCGTGCAGGCGTCCTCGCGTGGACAGTTGCCGGTCGTGCAGCGCCAGAACAAGACCACCAAAATTCACCCGATCATCGACTGGGATAATCGGACAGTGCACCGCTACCTGACGGAGCATGAGTTACCCTACCATCCGCTCTGGGACCAGGGCTACGTGTCGGTCGGGGACTGGCACAGTTCGGCTCCTTTGGGGCCGGGCATGAGCGAAGAGGAAACCCGTTTTGGCGGACTCAAGCGCGAGTGTGGCCTGCACGAAATGAGCGGCCAGGCGGACTTCCAGATCTAGGCGAGCGGCTTAAGCGATCTTCGAATCCGGGTCGGCGCGGGCTCGGCGTGCTTCATATTCGCGTTTCACGGTAAGCACGAGCGCGATGCCGGGCGCCCAGATCGCGAAATAGAAGCCCAGAACGCTCATGCCGTTGCGGGCGAGTTGTCCGCTGGAATAGCCGGTTTCGAATATCAGGCCGACCAGCGGGAAGACCAGCGCGCCGAGCACGACGCCAAGCGCGCTGATGCCGACGATCAGCCCGAGGGCATACCAACTCCAATGGCGGCGAGGCGGTTTCATCGTTTGATTCGGTAGCGGAGCACGAGGGTGTCGGATTCCGGCAGGCGTTCGACTTGGTCGAGGGTCAAGGTCACGTCGACGAGTCCGGGAACCAACGGGGTTCCTCCGCCGAACAGGCGGGGTTCAATGGTGAGGATGAGTTCGTCGACCAAGCCGGCCGCGAGAAAGAGGGCGTGGATTTCACCGCCGCCGAGCAGCGCGCAGCGCTGATGGCCCGCTTTCTCCAGACGGGTGCAGATTTCCGCCGGCGAGGCGGAGGTGAACTCAAGCATGTCTGCCACCGCCTCAGTCGCCCAGCGGGTCGGGTCGCGAGTCAGCACCACGCGGCGGCGCGACGGAGTGAGGTTTTGGCGGATCGCTTCGCGGGCCGAGCGGTAGGTTTTGCCCCCGAAAATACTACAATCGTAGTCGGCCAAAACGTGTCTGAAGTGTTTTTTATCCGCCGCCGAAGTGAACGCCGAACCGGGCTCATCGTGGCGGGTGATGAAGCCGTCCGCAGACTGAGCGGCGATCAACGAGAGATGCATTTCGCGACATTAAACGGTGAGCTTTGGTGGACGCAAGAAACGCCTCTTGGCGAGATTTGGGCCGATAATATCCATTAAAGCTGAATATATACGCTTGTTTCGGCAGGAAAGCCTCACCCAATTGCCGTTCAACGATGAAAACAGCACTGATTACCGGCATCACCGGCCAAGATGGTTCTTACCTCGCCGAGCTGTTGCTCGCCAAAGGTTACGAGGTTCACGGCATCATCCGCCGCGCTTCGACCTTCAACACGAGCCGGATCGATCACCTCTACCGAGATCCGCACGTGAATGGTGTGAAACTCCACCTGCACTATGGTGATTTGGCTGATTCCGTGCAGATGGTGAAGCTGCTTTACGATCTGCAGCCCGACGAGATCTACAACCTCGGCGCCCAGTCGCACGTGCGCGTTTCCTTCGATATTCCGGAATACACGGGTGACGTCGATGGACTCGGTGCGGTGCGCATCTTGGAAGCGATCCGCGAGGCCGGTCTGGTGAAGAAGTGCCGGTTCTACCAAGCGTCTTCCTCCGAGATGTTCGGCAAGGTGCAGGATGTGCCCCAAGTGGAGACCACGCCGTTCTGGCCGCGCTCGCCTTACGGCTGCGCCAAAGTTTACGCCTATTGGCTCACGGTGAACTACCGCGAATCCTACAACCTGCACGCTTCCAACGGCATTTTGTTCAATCACGAGTCGCCCCGTCGCGGTGAGACCTTTGTGACCCGCAAGATCACTCGTGCGGCCACCCGCATCAAACTAGGCCTCCAAGACCAGTTGTTTATGGGCAACCTCGATGCGCAGCGCGACTGGGGCTACGCCAAGGAATACGTCGAGATGATGTGGATGATGCTCCAACAGGATAATCCCGATGATTACGTGGTCGCGACCAACGAGACCCACACCGTGAAAGAGTTCATCCAAGAGACCTTCGCGTTGCTCGATCTGGATTGGGAGAAGCACGTGAAATACGACGCCCGCTACGAGCGTCCGGCCGAAGTTGAGCTGCTCATCGGCAATCCGGCGAAGGCCAAGAAGCAACTCGGTTGGGAACCCAAGGTGCGTTTCAAGGAGCTCGTCAAAATCATGACCGACGCCGATCTCCTCCTCGCCAAACGCGAGGCCCAGATCGCCGCCTTGCCGCAACCTTGATCGTGGCCCGCTTCCTCCAGGGCGAAGGAGCCGCGCGGAAACGAATCTTCGGTAGGTTTGATTTCCCTGCGTTCTCCGCCTTCTGTGGATCACCCGGATTGATATGAAACTCTTTATCGCAGGACATAATGGCATGGTGGGAGGCGCGCTCGTGCGTCGCTTCCAAAAGGAACCCGGCGTCGAGTTGCTGCTGCGCACCCGTCGTGAACTCAACCTCACGTCGCAGCCGGCGGTCGATGCCTTCTTCGCGGCCGAAAAGCCCGACGTGGCCATCATCGCCGCAGCGAAGGTCGGTGGGATCCACGCCAACAACACCTACCCGGCCGAGTTTCTCTTCGATAACCTGGCGATCGCCGCCAACTCGATTCACGGCGCCTTCCGCCACGGCGTGAAACGACTGCTGTTTCTCGGGAGCTCGTGCATTTACCCGAAGCACGCCCCGCAGCCCATGCCCGAGGATTGCCTGCTCACGGGCTCGCTTGAGCCGACCAATGAAGCCTACGCGATCGCCAAGATCACCGGCCTCAAGCTCTGCCAGTATTACCGCAAACAATACGGCGTCGCGTTCCACTCGGCCATGCCGACCAACCTTTACGGTCCGGGAGACAACTACCACCTGCAGAATAGCCACGTGCTGCCGGCGCTCATTCGCAAATTCCATGAGGCCAAACTCGCCGGCCGCGACGAAGTCGTGGCGTGGGGCAGCGGCACGCCCAAACGCGAATTCCTTCACGTCGATGATCTCGCCGACGCATGTGCCTTCCTCCTCGAAATGGAAGATCCGCCCGACTGGATCAACGTCGGCACGGGCACGGATGTGACCATCAAAGAACTCACCGAGTGCGTCGCCGCTGTGACGGGCTTTTCGGGTAAAATCGTGTGGGATGCGACCAAACCCGATGGCACGCCGCGTAAGCTGATGGATGTTTCCAAGCTCTCATCGCTTGGCTGGACCGCCGCGATCCAACTGCGCGAAGGTGTGACCAAGACTTACGCGAGCTTCCTGGCCGAGCAGGCCGCGGGTTCGTTGCGCAGCTGAGGCGGTGCCGCGGCAAGGGCCGCCGCGTGGCCGGGAGCGAGGCGGACTGGCTGGTCTTGTCATCAAGCGGGCGCCTTAAGCAGGCGTCAGGGACGCTTGCGGATAAAAAGATGCAAATGATTGGGGGTTTTCGTCCCTATTTTTGATCATTTCATCCCGTTTTGTTTTTCAAATTATTCTTTTATAGATACTAACGAGTTATCGGGGCTCTGGTTTTTTACTGCCGTTTACCTGCAACTTCGGCACGGATTTCGCGTCACACGGGCGTATGTCATCCCCTCCGATTGTCCCTAGTGATGGTGTTTCGCGAAACGGATTGGCGATCAATGCGTCTCTTTCCTGCGTGTATGGCTCTGCTCTCTTTTCTCCCCCTTGCCGCGAAAGGATGACTCCCTGCCCATGACGCTGCTCGACGTGATTTGCATCGTGGTGGTCGGGGTGGGGCTCGCTTTGGGGGCGGTCTTGTTGGCGGCCGGCTTTTTGGTGTGTTATTCGGGATCGTTTCGGGCCCGGCGTAACGCGCAGCGCCGCCGCAGTTGATCCCGGCACCTCCGGTGAGCTTTCCCCTTGCTCCCGAGGTCAGGGTTTGGCGCGATGAGCTTTTACCATGATCCTTCCTGAAACTTTCGACCACATAGAACTCATCAAAAAGCGCGCCGGGCACTTATGGAGGTTTCTTTGACGGAGAACAAAAACTCCGTGAGATAGCGGCGATGGAGGACCAGATGGGTTCTCCCGGATTTTGGGATCACCAAGACCGCGCCCAAAAACACATCGCCAAGGTCAATGGTCTGAAAAAGGCCGTCTTGCCCGTGGTCGCCTTCCGTAAGCAACTCGAGGACATCGACGTGATGATTGAACTCATCGAAGCCGGGTCCGATGAGGAGGCGGAGGAATACAGCAAGGAGCTCGACACGACGCTGGCCAAGCTCACCGACCAGCTCGAAGACGTCGAAATCGGCGCGTTCCTGACCGGTCAGTTCGATGCCAACAACGCGTTCCTTTCCATTCAGGCGGGCGCCGGCGGCACCGAGTCCAACGACTGGGCGGATCTGCTCTTTCGCATGTATCTGCGCTGGGCGGAGCGTCGCGGGTTCACCGTCGAGGTCCAGGATGTGCAGCCCGGCGATCAAGCCGGTATCAGCAAAGCCACCCTGTTGATCAAAGGTGAAAACGCCTACGGCTACGTGAAGGCTGAGCGCGGTGTGCACCGCCTCGTGCGCATCAGCCCGTTCGATTCGAATCAACGTCGTCACACCTCGTTCTGTGCGGTCGATGTGATCGCGGAGATCGACGAGGAAGTGAAAATCGAAATCCCCGACGACGACGTCCGCACCGATGTCTATCGCTCCTCCGGCAAGGGCGGGCAGGGCGTCAACACGACCGATTCGGCCGTGCGCGTCACCCACCTCCCGACCGGCCTCGTCGTTACCTGCCAAAACGAACGTTCCCAGATCAAGAATCGCGCCAGCGCGATGAAGGTCCTCAAAGCCCGTCTCTACGAGCGCAAGATCGACGAGCAGCGCAGCGAGATGGAAAAGTTCTACGGCGAGAAAGGTGAGATCGGCTGGGGGGCGCAAATCCGCTCCTACGTCTTGCAGCCTTACCAGATGGTGAAGGATCTGCGCACCGGCGTCACGTCGACCGATCCGCAGGAGATCCTCGACGGTGACCTCGACGCGTTCATCAACGGCTGGCTCCGCGCGGGCTGCCCACGTCATCGCAACAAGGATATCAACGTCGACGACGATTAAACCTCGGCGCCCTGATTCGACCTTCATCGCGCGATGTCCCATGACGCAGGAACTGACTTGGGTGACGAAGCCCCGGAAAACTTCACTGGTCATTGGACATTGCTCTTTGGGCATTGAAGCGTAGCGACCCATGGATCTTGCCCACGCCGACCTCCGCTCCGCCCTCGGTTCCACTCCGCTGTTCGAGGACAAGTCGTGGCAACTCTCGCCGGACGCCTGGCCGCTCACCCGCGCGCAGGTGACTGAACTCGAGGCGATCGGCGATGCCTGCATCGCCTTTCACGGCGCGTTGGAGCAACTCTACCAACGCTCGGTCGCCGGTAAGAATCTGCTGCGTAACCGGCCGCTGCTCGCGCCTTGGGTCGCCGATTATCTGGACCGCGGGAAACCGCCGGAACTCGTGGAGCACGCCCGTGCGAAAGGGAGCCGCGGCGCGCTGCCCACCGTGCTGCGGCCTGACTTGTTGCTCACTGACGAGGGGTTCGTGATGAGCGAGCTGGACTCTGTGCCCGGCGGCATCGGTCTTACCGCTTTCTTCAACCGACTCTACGCCTCGCAGGGCAACATTCTCGGCGGCGATGACGCCATGGTGACGGGCTTCCACGCCTCGCTTGCCGCGCGCCGCAGCGACCTGCGCAATCCTCTGATCGCGATCGTCGTCAGTGACGAGGCGGCGACTTATCGGCCCGAGATGGAGTGGCTCGCGACCCAGCTGCAACTGCGCGGGAAACGTGTGTTTTGTTTGGATACCGACGATATTTTCCCGCTCGGCTCCGCCCTCTGTTTCGATGTGGAGGGCAACCCGGAAAAAATCGATATCGTCTACCGCTTTTTTGAGCTGTTTGATCTGCCGAACATCCCGACGGCCCACTATTTTTTCGAATCATGGGAAGCCGGCGAAGTGGTGATCGCGCCGCCGATGCGGCCTTTCCAAGAGGAGAAGCTGGCGCTCGGACTGTTCCACCACCACCTGCTGCGCGATTACTGGCGCGAGGCGCTGGGCGGCAAAGTCTTCAAGCTCCTTGACCGCCTCATCCCGAAGACGTGGATCGTCGATCCGGTCGAGCTGCCGCCGGGCGCGGTGCTCGACGGGCCGCTCGTGGGCGGCCGTCCCTTGCGCGACTGGCGGGACTTGGCCGGCGCCTCGCAGAAGGAACGCGACCTCATCCTCAAAATTTCCGGCTACCACGAGACCGCTTGGGGGGCGCGCAGCGTGATCTTGGGCAGCGATTGTTCCCGTGAGGAGTGGCAAGGCGGGGTGGAGATTGCGGTCGGGGATGCGCCGCGAAATCTCCATATCCTGCAAGAATACCGCAAACCCCGGCGCTTGCGGCACCGCCTGTATCCAGCGGGAGCCGACGCCGCTCCTGAAGCGATCGAGCGCGAAGGACGCCTCCGCCTCTGCCCGTATTATTTTGTCACCGGTGAAACGGCGACGCTCTCGGGAGCCCTCGCGACCTTTTGTCCGCCCGACAAGAAGATCATTCACGGCATGGAAGACGCGGCGCTGCTGCCCTGTCGGGTGGTCGAGTAAATACGCACGGAAGGTGCCTTGCATGAGGCGCGGCGACTCGCCAACTTTTCGGGGTGTCCGTCCCCTTTTGGGCCAAAAGGCGTAATAGATTGGTGGGAAATCGTTTGGGTAAAAACAAACGCTTGGCCGCTGCTTTGCTGCTCCTCGGCGCAGCTGGGGGCTTGACCCTAGATGCGCAACCGACCTTGGAAACGCTGCGCGTGCAGGCGGCGGCGGGAGACTCGGAAGCGCTCAATAGTCTAGGCAACCGGCTGCTGGCGGGCGAGGGCGGGGCGGCGGATGTGGCGGCGGCGATCGAGGCCTTCCGCAACGCGGCGCAGATGGGATCGGCCCCGGCCAATTTCAACCTCGGGCGTTTGTCTGAAACCGGTCAGGGCGTGCCCCGTGATCTGACGGCGGCGTTCCGCTTCTATCAGAAGGCGGCGCAGGCGGGTTTCCCGCCGGCTCAGTTCAACCTGGCCAACATGTATGCCCGGGGGGCCGGCGTCGCGCCGGACCAGATGGAGGCGGCGATTTGGTATCGGCAGGCCGCGGAGCAGGGCCTGCCTCAAGCGCAATACAACCTCGCGCTCGCTTACGAAAGTGGTGCCGGGGTCGCGACTGATCCCGCCAAGGCGGTCCAACTCTATCAGGCGGCGGCGGCGAACGGACACGTGGCAGCGGCGTATAATCTGGCCCTGTTGTTCGAGAGCGGTGACGGCGTGCCGCGGGATGAAGCACGGTCTGCTCAACTCTATCAGGCCGCCGCCGAAGCCGGCTACGGCGCGGCGCAAAACAACCTCGGCATCATGATTGCCGAAGGACGCGGCGGCTTCACGCAGAGCTTCATCGAAGCTTACGGCTGGCTCCAACTTGCGGTGGAAAACCGCATCGATCCCGTGGCGCGCGACGCGGTGTTGGCCCGACTCGATCCGGTGCAGTTGGCCGAAGCCAAGGTGAAGCTGATCGGGTTGCGTAATCGGATTGGCAGCCCTGCGGAAGCGAGTCCGGCGAATATCGCGGGCATCGCCGGGGTCGCGTCAAATCCGACCGCACCGCGCGGCGGCTCGACTCCCCGTTCGTCTTCTCCGCCCGCGGCGCCCGCGCTCGACTCGGCCCAACTTGCGACGCTGCAGGGCGAAGTTGATCGGTTGCGCGCGCGCAATCGCGAGTTGGAGGACGCGCAGAGCCAGCTCACCGCGCGCGTGGCGGCGGCCGAAGGCGAATTAGAGATTTCACGCCAACCGGTTTCGATGCGTGGCGTGATCCTGACGCGTGAGCTGGATCGCGCGCGAAGCACCTTGGCCGATGTCGGCGACCCGCGCACGGCTTCGGTCGCGCAGACGCTGGCAAACGCCGGTCTGGTGATTGCCCAGATGCAATCGGACAACGGCCGCCTGAACGAGGAGATCAAGGCGACGACCGTCGAGCTCGGTTCCCTGCGTCGAGAGCTGTCCCTGCGTCCGGCGGAGAACGTCGATGTCGCGGCCCGCAACGCCGCCCTCGAGACCGAGCGTAACCAACTGCGCGCCGATCTCGCCGCCGCGCAGAGCCAGTTGGCCGCGGCTCGTTCGGTTGCCGCCCCGCCGGCCTCCGCCATCGAGGACTTGGCCGCCGCTCAAAAAGCAGCCGCCGACGCGAAGGCCGAACTGCAGCGCGTCACCGCGGCGCGCAACCAGTTGGCCGCCACCTTGGAATCCGTGCAAAGCGAGAGTCAGACGCAGGCGAATCAGCTCGCCGCGTTGACCACGGCGGCGGCGGCGGAACGGGCGAAAGCCGATGAATTGGCGGCCAACCATCACGAATTGAGCCGACGCTTGCAGGCGCTTCAAACCGAGCGCGACGCGTTGGTCGCCGAACATGCGGCCCAGCAGGAAAAACTGGCCAGCCGCTCTTCCGATCAAGCCGCCGCGCGCGAAAGCATGGCGTCCTTGGAGCGGGCCACGAGTCAGCTGCGCGAAACTCTCGCGGCGACCGAAACCGAGCGGGACCGCTTGCGTGAGACCGTTGCCCAGCGCGAAGGCGCCCTGGCGATCGCGACTCAGAATGCCGCGGCGCAAACCCAACGCGCGACCGAGCTGGAAGCCACGGTGAAATCCGCCCAACAGGAGCTGGCCACCGTGCGAGCCTCGCTCGCGGAGAGTCGGCCTGCCAACGACCAAGCGCAGGCGGAGGCCCGTCGTCGCGTGACCGAGATGGAGGCGCAATTGGCCGAGGCCAGCCGCATCCGTGCCGCCGCTCAGGCCGAGGCGAGGGACACCGACGTCGCCCGGCGCTCGGCGGAAGCCGACGCCCGCGTTTTGCGCAATCAATTGTCCCAGTTGGAGAGCCAGCGCGCTTCGGCCCGCGAGGAACTCGACGGAGTGGATGAGCAGCGGCGGGCGATGGCGGCGCAGCTCGAAGCCGCCGCGGCGGAGACGACCCGCCTGCAGACCGCGCTCGCCGCCGCGCAGCAAACGCAACCCGAGTTGGCCGCCGCCCAAACGGAATTGGCGCAATTGCGCAACGAGTCGACCCAGCTGCGCGATGCGCTCGGGCGCCTGCAGGAGGCGGCGAAAACGCGCGCGGCTTCGGCGGCCGAACGCACGGCGGCCGATCAAGCTGCCGAGGCCAGCGCAAAGGCGCAACTCGCCGCCCTCTCGAAAGAAAACGAAACCCTGCAGTTGGCGCTGGTCACCGCGCAAACGGAGCTCGCCGCGATTCAAAAACGCGTGGGAGAACGCCAACAACAGCGCACGGCAGCGGAGGCCGATCTGAGCGCGCAGGTGAATCGCTTGCAGGCGGAATTGGCGGTCAAGGAATCCACCGCCGCCCAAGAGTTGACCGCCGCCCGGGAGGCGACGGCGGCGTTGCAAACGAAACAGGCCGAGATCGCGCAAGCCGCGCGGGCGGCGACCGCGCATGTGGCGGAGCTGGAAAGCGTCAACCAGACGCTGCGCCAGCAGCTCGTGGCGGCGCAGGGCGAGATATCCAGCCTGCGTAACGGACTCGCCTCCCGGACGCAGGATATCGGCGGCCAGTTGGCGACGACCCAGACGGAATTGGCCGACACGCGTGACATGCGCGACGCGCTGCAAACCCAACTTACCGCGATGCGGACGCAACTCGCCGCGGAACAGGCGGCGCGTATCCAAGAAAGGGATGCGCAGGCGCAGGCGGAGTCCAAGATTGCCGAACTCGGCGAACGCTACCTGGCGTTGGAGCACGAACTGACTGAAACGCGTTCGGATGCGGCGCTGGTTTGGCAGGAGCGGGATCAGCTCAAGCAGCAGAACGACGAGATCTTGGCCCGCGTGAATGCAGAGCGCTCGGGATCGTTGGCCGCGCTCGAAGAAGCCAGGCAAACCAACGAAACCCTCACCGCGCAGGTGGCGCAGGTGCGGGCTGATTTGGCCGCGACCACGCGCCGCGCCGCAGAGGCCGAGACCGCATGGGGTCAGGGGAAGCGGCAGCAAGAAGCGCTGGCCGCGGAGCGCACGGAGTTGGCCAAAAAGCTGGCGGCCAGCGCCACGGCCTTGAGTGCGCGGGATGACACCGCCCAGCAGCTCGCGGCGGCTCAGCAAAAGATCACTCAGGACGCTGCTCAAATCCAAGGCCTGCAGGAAAAGTTGGCGGCGGCTGAAACCGCGCAAGAGGCGCAGGCTGAAGCCGCGCGTCGTCTCGCCGAGGCCGAACGAAAGAACCAATCTCTCCAAACGGATTTGGCGGCGGCGCAGACGGCGTTGGTCGCCGCGCAGAATGGAATGCGCTCAGCTGACCAAGCCACGGCGGACCAGCGGGCGCAGTGGGAGCGGGCCATCGCGGAACGCGACGCGAAGCTGGCCGAGTTGCAGCAAGCGAGCGCGGCCGTCGAGGGCCAACTCGTCGCAGCTCGGAGTCAGCTCACGAGCGCCGATGAGCGGGCGGCCGCAACGCAAGCCGAGCTCAAAGATGCGCAGGCAAAAATCGCCGCCGGCGTGGCGGCGAGACAAGCGCTGGATGCGCGCGTGGCCACGGCTGAGGCGGCCCAAACCCGAGCGCAGGAAACGATCACGACGTTAACTCAACGCAACCAAGGTCTCGTGGCCCAAGTCGAGGCGGCCAAAACGGGGACCGAGGCGCAGCGCGAAAGCGAGCAGCGTCTGGCAGAATTGGGCCAACGGTTCACGCAGGTGCAGACGGATTTGCAGGTCGCCCGGGCCGACGCTGAAGCTTTGCGCGCGCGATTGCAGCAAACCGATGCGCGAGCCGAAGCCGAGCAGACGGCGCGCGACCAGGAACTGACCCGGGCGAATGCCGCCGTAACGCGTTTGCAGGGAGAGTTGGCCGCGTTGCAGGAGAAGGCTCAGGCGACGGATCGCCAGCTGGCCTCGCTTACCACCGAGCGGGATCGCCTCGCCCGCGATCTCGCGACGCAACGCGCGGTGGACGCGAACTCGGCGACCACGGCCGAAGAGCTTCAGGCGCAGTTGGCCGCTGCCGATGCGATCCGCGTCCAAGCCGAAGCGGATTCCAAGCGCGCCCAGCTTGCCGCCGAAACGTCCGCCCGTGATCTGGCCGTTGCGCAAAGCGACGCGGTCGCCCTGCGCAAACAACTCTCCGCTTTTGAACAGCAGCAGACGAAGACCGATGCGGCAGTCGTGGATTTACGCGCGTCGCTCGCGGCCGCCGATGCCGCTCGCGTCGCCGCTGAACGCAGCTTGGCGGATACGCGTCGCGAGCTGGCCGCCTCGATGAACGATGATGCCAAGGAGCAGCGCATCGCGGCGTTGGCGACGGCCAACAATCGCCTCAAGCAGGACCTCGAAGTGGCGGAACAACGCGCCGCCGCCGCGCTCGCCGCTCAGGCTGCTGCCGCCGATCAGGTCTCCCGGTCGGAAGGCGAGTTGGTCGAACTCGATACCGTCCGCGCGCGCGTGCGGGAGCTCGAAACCACGCTGAGCGAAGACCGCCTCGCGAATGCCAAGGAGTTCAGCACACTGGTCGATCAGTTGCGTGCGGGCCGGGAAGAAAACCGCTCCTTGCGCGAGTCGAATCGGGCCCTTCTCGCGGAGCAGACTTCCGGGCAAAGTGCGGCCACGCGCCTCGCGAATGACGTGACCCGGGAACGCGACAAGTTGCGCGAAGATCTCGCCACCGCGACGGCGGAGATCGCCGCGCAAACGACTGCGCTCGCGCAGCGAAATCAGGATCTTGATGGCTGGCGGGCCCAGGCCGAAGAAGCACAAGGTCGCCTCAAGACGGTCGAGGAATCACTGGCGGCGAGGCATCGTGATTTGACCGCACAGAAATCGACCTTGGCGGAATTGACGGCAGCCAACCAAACGTTGACTGCGTCGTTGGCGGATGCGCGGCGCCAAAACGACCGGTTGGCTCTCACGCAGGCCACGATGCAAACGCAGGTGGAGCGAGGCGAGGCGTTCCAAGCTCAGGTTGAGGATCTGACGACCCGACTCGGCCGAGCGGAAGACGAAGCCGCACGTTTCGCAACTGAGCTGGAAGAGGCCGGTCGCGCGGCCGCTCAAGTGGAGACGCTTACCGCGGAACGGGATCAACTGGCGGCGACGGTCACCGGCCTAGAGACCCGACTGAAATCCGTGGAAGCTCAAGCCGGCGCGGTGGCGGGGCTGCAGGATCGGGTTGACACGCTTTCGGCGAGCCTTGCGGCCAAGGACGCGGGGGCCAAATCAACGCGGCGCAGGGCACGACCGCGGCGCTTGCCGCGCTGCAGGCCGAACGCGATGGACTGGCCGGTGAGTTGGCCAAGGCGCGTGAGACCTTGGCGGCACAAAGCCAGAGCTTGGCCGATCTGACCACGGCGCGGAGTCGCCTCGCCGACGAACGGGACGGCCACGCCCAGGAGCTGACGCAGCTGAAAGCGCAGTTGACCCAAATCGCGGCGTTGAATGCATCTCTGATCAACGAGTCGAAGCGTTTGCAGACGGATTTGGCGGCGGCATCGACGGCCGCCGCGCAAGTGCCGGATTTGCAACAAGCGTTAAACGAGCGGGAGGCGAATGCGCAGGCCTTGGCTCGGCAGCAGCAAGCCCTGCAACAGGACTTTGCCCGTCGGCTTGACGCGGCCGATCGCACGGCGTCGGCGCGCATCGCCAGCCTGCAGCAAGAGAATCAGGCGTTGACGGTGCGTTTGCGCCAAGCCCAAGGCACGCTCGAGCAGATCGCAGCGGCCGCGCAACTGATCAACCCGGGCGCGCGCACGGGCACCTCGAGCTACTCTCCGGCAACCACGACGGTTGCGGCCTCCGCTCCCGCGACGCCAACGGCCGCGCCGCGAATCCATCTGGTGGAGGAAGGCGATACGCTCACGCGTATCAGCTTGCGCTACTACGGCCCCCCCCGCCGTTGGCAGGAAGTGTTCGAGGCCAATCGTGATGTGTTGGGCACCGAGAACGCATTGCGTCCCGGGCAACGGCTTTCGATTCCGTAAAGGCGGCAGCGCGGCTTAGCTTTCGACTGGGCCATAGCCGTAGTCGGCAAATTTCGCCAGCACTCGCTCCATCTCATCGTCCGGCAGGATGATCGGCTGACCGGCCGCGCGGGCGCGCAACCAGAGCACGGCGAGCTGCTCCGCCTCGACGGTGAACGCCAGTGCCTGGGCGAGATTTTTACCGAGGACAATCAGGCCGTGGTTGGCCATCAACGCGGCGCGGCGGCGTTGCAGGGCCTTGATGACATGGGCCGATAATTCTTCGGTGCCGAAGGTGGCGTAGTCGGCGCAGCGGATCGAGTTGCCGCCGAAAAGCGCGACGAGGTAGTGGATTGCGGGGATATCCTGGCGCAGGCACGAGACGGCGGTGGCGTGGGTGCTGTGCGTGTGCACGATGGCCTGCGCATCGGACCGGGCGCGCATAATGGCGAGGTGAAACGGAAGTTCGCTGGACGGTCGCGCGCGGCCGGTGACCGTGCCGTCGAGCGCGACGTGCACGAGGTCTTCCGGTTGCATCACCGCGTAGGGAATACTGGTGGGCGTGAGATAAAAGCCGGTGGTGGGATCGGCGGCTTGGCAGCGCACACTCACGTTGCCCGACGTGCCCTGGTTGATGCCCTTCGCGTCGAGCGCGATGCAGGTATCGATGACGGCTTGGCGGAGGGAGCGTTCAGTCTCAGTCATTTTTCAAAGGCATTTTTTAACCACGTCTACGAGCGAAGCGAGTGGTATGACATGGACATGAATGACTACGCTACCGCTTCGTCTCCGGGACATATATTTCGATAGGAGTTGCTTCTAGAAGCGTAACGGTAGTTGAGCTATTCGTGTCCATTCGTAGTTAGGATTGATGTTTGAAGAGCTGGGTGAGGCCGGCTTCGCTGGCGGGGCAGAGGCCGCGTTCGGTGATGAGGGCGGTGACGAGACGGGCGGGGGTGACATCGAAAGCGTAATTGCCCGCGGGGCTGCCTTCGGGTGTTATCCGGAAGGTGGATACGGTGCCGTCCGCCGTGGCGCCGGTGAGATGCGTGACCTCGGTGGCGTCGCGTTGCTCAATGGGGATTTCCTTCACGCCGTCGCGCACGGTCCAGTCGATGGTGGGCGAGGGCAGCGCCACGTAGAAGGGCACGCCGTTGTCGTGGGCGGCGAGGGCCTTGAGGTAGGTGCCGATCTTGTTGCACACGTCGCCGGTGGCGGTGGTGCGGTCGGTGCCGACGATCACGAGGTCGACCTGACCGTGCTGCATGAGGTGTCCGCCGGCGTTGTCGACGATAACGGTATGGGGCACGCCGTGATTGAGCAGCTCCCACGCGGTGAGGCCGGCGCCTTGGTTGCGCGGACGCGTTTCGTCCACCCAAACGTGGATAGGAATGCCGGCGTCGTGCGCCTGATAGATGGGTGAAGTGGCGGTGCCCCAGTCGACGGTGGCGAGCCAGCCGGCGTTGCAGTGCGTGAGCACGTTGACCGTTTCGCCGGGGCCCTTGCGGGCGGCGAGGTCGCGGATGAGGCTGAGGCCGTGTTCACCGATCATGCGGTTGATGGCGACGTCCTCGTCGCAGATCTCGGCCGCGAGCTGGAACGCAGCCTCGGCGCGCAGCTCGGGTTCAAGTTGGATCACGGCGTGACGCACGCGGTCGAGGGCCCACTTGAGGTTGATGGCGGTGGGCCGCGTGGCGTGGAGCTTGGCGTAGTGGCGTTCCACCGCGGCGTCGGTCGCGTCGCCGCGCAAGCCCAGCCACAGGCCGTAGGCGGCGGTCGCGCCGATGAGCGGAGCCCCGCGCACGAGCATGGCTTTGATGGCGTGGGCGGCATCGTCCAACGAGTGCAGGGTGGTCGTCACGAAGGCGTGGGGCAGCTTTGTTTGATCGATGATTTCAACGGTGGTCCCATCAGCGTTGGGCCAGATCGTGCGGGTGGGCTTGCCTTGGACGTTCATGGCCCGGAAGGGAAGACCGTAGAGCTGACGCGAGCAAGCGCGGGTCTCGGGGAGCTACGCGCACAAAAGAAAGCGGGCTCCCGTTTTGGGGAGCCCGCGGATCAGAACCAAAGTGGGGTTTGGCGGAGCTTACAGGGCTTCGTAGACTTCCAGGAGCGCGATGCCGGGGGTGGCGGATGTGCCTTCGATCTGGGCGGTGTAGGCGCCGGCGGGCAGCGTCACGACCAAGGCGGCGTCCTTGCTGCCGGCGGTGAGGGCGCGGGCGCCGATGGACGACGTGGTGGTCTGGAGGCTGGCGAGATTGTTGCCGACCTCCCAATTGTCGTTCGAGGCGACGAGGGCGCCGGAGGCATTGTAGATTTTCAGCACCGGATCGGTCAGCGGGTTCGACACGCCGAACGCGCTGAGGGCCGGTCCGAGGGCGCGGATCAACACCTCGCGGTTGCGCGAGCCGTTGATGACGAAGCCGCTGATCAGGACATTCTCACCCGTGCCGACGAGGCCGCGGTTGGAGAGGTTGACGAGGCGGTCGGTGGCGGTGCGCTGGCCGACCGCGGTCTGCGTGTAGTCGGACCCGGCGCCGACGAGCACGGCCTGCATGGCTTTGAAGAACACGTCGGTATTGTCCATCACACCCGTGAAGAGGCCGGCTCCCGGTCCCATGGCGGCGACCGGGATGTCGGAGGCCGTATGCACGGCGGAACTACCGGGAACCTGACCGGTCACGGCGAAACCACCCGCGTCTCGAGCCGTGGGGCTGGCCGGGTGTGTGGTCAGCGGAGCGGTGTTGTAGAACGGTTGTTGGCTGTCGCGGATCGGCAGCGGGTTGGTCATCCAGTCCTCGTTGCGATCAGAGTTGGCGGCGTAGCCGATGAGCATGCGGCGATCAACGTCGGTCGTGACCGGATAGCCGTCGGAGCTGATGTCGTAGTAGGGGAAACCGGCCGCGTCATAGGTGCCCACGACTTCGTCGCGCAGTGCCGTCGCCGTGCCGGCACTGCTGCGAGTTTTGAGTTCGGCGTTGGTGACGGTGGACGCGCCGATGATGTTGACGCCGGCGCACTCGTGGTCGGCGGTGATAATCACGAGCGTGTCGCCGCGGCTGAGGGCGAAGGAGCGGGCGGTGGCGATGGCGCGGTCGAACTCGATCGTATCCAAAATCCAACGCTCGGTGTCCATGTTGTGGGCCTGCTTGTCGATGGAGGCGGCCTCGACCATGAGCACGAAACCGTTGTTGTTTTTACCGAGCACGGTGAGGGCGGCGTCGGTCATCTCGTCGAGCATCGGTTGGTCGGGGAAACCGAAGTCGTCGACGACGGTGGACGTGCCGCGGCGCTTGCCGATTTTGTCGAGGGCAACGTTCATGTTGGAGTAGGCGAACAGGCCGAGCAGGCGATTGGCGGAGTCCTTTTTGCTGGCCAGCGCGGTGGCGTCGGGAGCGTAGGCGAAGCCGGCGGTTTGGAAGTCGGTGATCAAATCACGACCGGCGTCGATCTTGCCGGGGGTGACGCCCCACGCAGTGGCGAGATCGGCGGGGAGGACGTAGTCGGAGCTGCTGGCGCGAGCTGAGCCGGCGGTGCCGGAGGGCAGGAACCACTTGCGGCCGCCGCCGAGAAGCACGGTGAGGTTGGCCCGGGCGGCGGACTCGTCGAGGTATTGGTCGACGATGCCGGTGCCGGCGCCGCGGTTGGAGGTGTGCACACCGAAGGCGGCGGGCGTCGCGTCAAACACGTCGGCCGTGGTTACGATGCCGAGCGACTTGCCCTGCGTGCGGGCGAGGTATTCGCCGATGAACTCGGTGCGGGGATTGTCGAAGGCGTCGGTGGTGTCGTCCGGGAAAACGCCCTCCTGGTTGTTGTTGTTCTTGTTGCCGGTCGAGTAGCAGGAGGCGCCGGGGGCGGAGTCGGTGACGATGGAGTTCAGCGAGTGCGTGTGCACGATGCCGGACACGGGAAACTTCTCCATGGCGAGCGGATTGATCACTTTGCCCTGGCTGACGCCACCGAGCATGATGCTGGCGGCGGTGCGGTGGGCGATGCCGAAGCCGTCGCCGATCATGAAGATAACGTTCTTGGCCTTCGGGGCGCCGAGGGCGGCCGGCAAGCTGACGACTTCGAGATTGCCCGTGGCGGAGACGGTTGTGCCGTCGCTTTGCGTGGCGGTGGCGGTGAAGGAATGCACGCCCGTAGTGGCAATGCTGTAGGCGCGCTTGGAGGCGACGATGGTGCCGGCCGGAAGACCGCTGACGGTGGCGGCGGTGAGGTTGGCATCGCCGGTGATGGCCTGACCGTCGAGGGCGAAGACGACCTTGGTGATGGTTTGGCCCGCGTCGGGTTGGACGGTAGCTTGCAGGTCAAAACGCTGGCCGGGGAGAAAGCGGGAAATGATCGGGTTCGGATCGCCGAAGCTGAAAAGATCACTCGGAGGAGTGAGGCGGGAGATGGTGGGAGCGGCGGATCCGACCGAGGCGGTCAGAGCGAGGGCAGCGAGGAGACGCAGGCGTCGGTTCATCGTGGCTGAGTTTTGTTTGGTTTTCACAGGGAAAGGATTCGGGGCTAGTTGGCGGCCGGGGTTGGCTCGGCGGGCTCCGGCGCGGGCGCGTCCGCCTCGGGGTCGAGCCGCAGTCGAACGAAGGAGTTGCGCCCGTCAGGCTCTTCTTGGAACCCGACTTCCAGCGTGCCGGTGAGCAGCATGATGCCGGGCGTGAGCGGCACGGGTTCGCCGGCATGGTCAGCGACAAAAACCCGCAGGGTGTTGGCCGGAAGATCGTCGGCGAAACCATATTCGTGTTCGTCGGTTTGCACCGGGAACGGGGTGAACAGAAACGCACCGACGAGCGGTTTGGCCTGATTCACCATGTAGCCCGCCACGCGCACCCGCTGCCCGGAGAGGGAGGTGAGTTTGGCGGTCGGCTCGAGCCCGCGAGGGCCGATTGGTGAGCGGAAAAATTCTCGAAAACTCAGATCGGTGACGTCGGCGGGCGCGGGCGGCAGCTCGAGTTTTTCGAGATCGACGCGTCCGGCCCCGCGGGCGAGAGCCGCTTCGCGAGCCCATTGCGTGGTCGCGGCGGTGGCGGGCGCGTGCTGGTGCTCCGCTGAGTCGTCTTGGGCGTGGGCTGCGCTGATCAGCAAGGTGCTGAGGGCGGAGGCTCGCAGTAGTCTGATCCACCTATCCGAAACGGGTCCGAAGGGCATTCGGATACGCTACGCCTTGATCGTCACGATTTGTCGTCAACCTGACGACATTTGGGCAAGGAATGGGTGACGGATCGGTGGCGAACGGGTTTTGCGACGATGGGAACAAATTTGACTTTTAATGTTATGCTACATTTTTGTAGCACAATGAAAGTGGCAACCGTTCGCGAACTCCGGAACGACTACCGACAACTCCTTGATCGAGTCGTGGCGGGCGAGGAAATCGTGATTACGAAACGGGGTCGTCCCTTGGCTCGGCTGGTCCCGGAACGACCTGCAGAAGCGGGAGCCGTTGACTGGTCGCTCAGCGAGGCCATCGGCCGAGATCGCAGTCAGGAACGTCAGCTGACGGCCGAGGAATTGTCCAATGTTCTTAAAGACGGTGCGGGATCGTGGTGAGTGATGCGTTTAGCGTGCGACACGAGCTTCCTTTTTGCCGTTTATGGGAACGACGTCTTTAGCGAGCGAGCGAGTGGCTATCTCAATCGTGTTCAGCGCGCGGTTTGGATTTCTGCGTTCAATGAATTTGAGTTGAGCAATGCTCTTCGGCTGACCGCATTCCGGGGGCTCTCGACGACGGAGCAAGCGGCGGCGAGATGGGCCGAGTTTGAAAACGATATTGTCGCGGGTCGGCTGGTTCGAGTCGCCGAGTCGGTGGGCGCTATGTTGAGCGTCGCGCAACACCTTTCCGCCAAACACACCCTCGGCGGTGGCCATCGGGCTTTTGACATCCTGCATGTCGCTGCCGCGACGGTGGCCAAGGCCGATACGTTCCTCAGTTTCGATGAAAGCCAACTACGATTGGCCCGCGCGGTGGGGCTTGCGATTCCGCGACTTTGACTGGTTTCCAGACTGCCCGTGAATTTATTACTCAGTTGTCATCGATGTTGGCGCGAGGGGCTACCCAACGATGCTCGGTGGAATAGCTTCTGGAAACCGCTCTCCAATTCCTGGGAACGCCCATTGGGCGCATTTATTTCCGAGTATATGTCAGCAAAAGGGCTGTCTTCCGATTTGTTATCTGACAGCGACCGGAAATTTCGAAACGACGTCATTCACAAGGGACATATTCCCGGTCGTGATCGAACCATCCAATTGGGCCAAACGGTTGTAGACCTTATCTATCCCGAGCTCCTGTGGCTGCGTTCTACTCATGAGGTCGGACTTCGTGAAGCGCTTCACCGTCGAATGCGGCTAGCCTACGGATCGAGGATCGAACTCGTCACTTCCTTCAACGGTCGGGACTTGTTTTCCGGTAGTGAAAGGGATCGGTTTGAAACCGGTTCCATGGGATCTAGCCTACACAAGTATCTGACTTTTATTGGCAAGAAACCGTCGCCCAACCGTGCCTGAGAAAGGCGTAGAGGCACAAAAAAGCCTGTCCGTGAGGGACAGGCTTTGGTTGGTAACCTGGATGAGGCGGTCTTAGCTCAGCGAAACGCCCTTGGCGGCGGCGGCGCGGAGGAGGGCGTCGGCCATGTCGGACGGGGTCTCGGCGACCTCGATGCCGCACTCCTTAAAGACGGCGATCTTGGCGGCTGCGGTGTCTTCCGCGCCACCGACGATGGCGCCGGCGTGGCCCATGCGACGGCCGGGAGGGGCGGTCGCGCCGGCGATGAAGCCGGCGACGGGTTTGTCGCAGTTGGCCTTGATCCAGCGGGCGGCCTCGACCTCGGCGTTGCCGCCGATTTCGCCGATGAGGATGATGCCCTTGGTGTCCGGATCGGCCGCGAAGAGCTTGATGACGTCGAGGTGGTTGGTGCCGTTGACCGGGTCGCCGCCGATGCCGACCGAGGTCGATTGGCCGAGGCCCTTGGAGGTGATTTGGAAGACGGCCTCGTAGGTGAGGGTGCCGGAGCGCGAGACGACGCCGACGTGGCCCTTCTTGTGAATGTAGCCGGGGGCGATGCCGATGCGGCAGCCGCCGGAGGAGTCGGGTCCCGTGCCGGGCGTGACGAGGCCGGGGCAGTTCGGGCCGATGAGGCGCGTCGCGGCGCCGGCCATGGCGCGCTTCACGCGGATCATGTCCTTGATCGGAATGCCTTCGGTGATGCAGACGGCGAGGTCGAGACCAGCATCAACGCACTCGAGGATGGCGTCGGCCGCGAAAGGCGGCGGCACGAAGATCGTCGAGACGGTGGCGCCGGTGGCCTGGGCGGCCTCGGCGACGGTGTTGAAGATGGGGACTTTTTTGTCGCCGTGTTCGAAGAAGAGACCGCCCTTGCCGGGCGTGACGCCGGCGACGACGGCGGTGCCGTAGTCGAGGGAGAGTTTGGCGTGTTTACCGCCGAAGGCACCGGTGATGCCTTGAACCATGATTTTGGTTTCGGGAGTGATGAGAATGGACATCGGGAGATTCGATTAAAGGTGTTGGATTTCGAGGAGTCCCGAGGGCTTAGGCGACGAGCTTGACGATCTTCTGGGCGGCGTCGGCCATGGTGTCGCCGGAGACGAGCGCGAGGCCTGAGTTGGCGAGGGTGGCTTTGCCGGCGGCGACGTTATTGCCTTCGAGGCGCACGACGAGCGGCAGCTTCAGGCCGACTTCCTTCACGGCTTCGACGACGCCTTCGGCGATGACGTTGCAGTCCATGATGCCGCCGAAGATGTTAACGAAGATGCCTTGGACGTTGCTGTCGCCGAGAATGATCTTGAAGGCCGCGACGACCTTTTCCTTTGAGGCGCCGCCACCGACGTCGAGGAAGTTGGCGGGATTGCCGCCGTAGTGCTTGATGATGTCCATCGTGGACATGGCGAGGCCGGCACCGTTGACGAGACAGGCGATGTTGCCGTCGAGGGCGATGTAGGCCAGGTCGTATTTGGAGGCCTCGATTTCCTTCGGGTCTTCCTCGTTAAGGTCGCGCAGGGCGACGATCTCGGGGTGACGGTAGAGGGCGTTGGAGTCGAAGGAGACTTTCGCATCGAGCGCGAGCACGTCGCCGGTCGGCGTGGTGATGAGCGGGTTGACCTCAACCATGGCGGCGTCGGTTTCCCAGAACATCGTGTAGAGATTCTTGATGAGCTTGGCGGCGTTCTTGGCCTCGGCGCCTTCGAGCTTCAGGCCGAAGATCACTTCGCGCACTTGGAAATCGGCGAGGCCGTAGGCGGGATCGACGAAGACCTTGGTGATTTTCTCGGGCGTCTCGTGGGCGACCGTTTCGATTTCCACGCCGCCTTCGGTGGAAGCCACGATGACGGGCTTCGAGGTGGCGCGGTCGAGGAGGATGGCGAGGTAGTATTCCTTTTTGATGTCGCTCGCGTGGGTGAAGTAGATCGTCTGCACCTTGCGGCCGGCGGCGCCGGTCTGGATCGTGACGAGGGTGTTGCCCAGCATCTTGGTGGCGAGGTCCTTGGCCTCGGCCTTGGTCTTGCAAAATTTTACGCCGCCTTTGAAGCCATCGGTGAAGGTGCCTTTGCCGCGGCCACCCGCGTGGATCTGCGACTTCACCATGACGGGTGCATCGGGGAGGGAGGCGAGCGCCGCGTCGAACTCGGCGGCGGATTTGGCGGGAGCGCCTTGGGGGACGGGGACCCCGTATTTCTCAAATAGGGCCTTGGCCTGATACTCGTGGATGTTCATGGGAACCGCTACGTTGTCACAACCGACCTGGGGGAGGCACGCCAAAAAGGGTTTGACCGTGGGATCGTAAGCTGGGGCGTGCGCAGGATTGCCAGCGGCTAATGCCGTGTTAGCGTGCCGCTGATGGATTCGCACGAGCTGCTCAAAGACCTCCTGAAGACGACCAGCGCCAAACAAGTCGCCGCCGACATGGGGCTTTCCTTGTCGCTGATCTACAAGTGGGCCGAGCCGCCCGCGACGGACGCGGGCAGTGGCTCGTCCAATCCGTTGGACCGCATCGCGCAACTCTTGGCCACGACGCAGGATCGGCGGGTCGCGCAGTGGGTTTGCGAACAGGCGGGCGGGTTTTTCATCGCGAACCCGGTGTTGCACACGCCGAACGACACTTTGATTCCGGCGACCAATAACATCGTGCGGGATTTCGCCGATATGTTGGGCGTGATCGCCACGGCCGCGGCGGATCAGGAAATCACGGCGGATGAGGCCAAACGCATCCGCGAGCGTTGGGAGCAGTTGAAGAGCGTGACCGAAGGATTTGTTCACGCGGCGGAGCAAGGGAACTTCACCCAGCTGGGCCAAACGCTGGCCGAAAAGAAGGCGGGTTGAGGTCACGCTGACGCGTCGCCCGACGGCGGCGAAGCGGCGGGGGCGAAGGAGCGAAAGGGACCGACGACTCCACTTTACGCTTGTCCCTCAATGGTAGGACCATTGATGGTTTCGCGTATGGCACGCGCTTTACCCCAGCGACGAGTTTCCCCGGCCGAGGCAGTGTTGGATGTGTTGTCCCAACGTATCGAAGACGGCACCTGGAAGGTGGGGTCGTGTCTGCCGGCCGAGCGGCAGATGGCGCACGCGTTGGGCGTCAGCCGCGTGGTGGTGCGGGAGGCGGCGAAGAAATTGGAGCAACGGGGGCTGGTTTCGATTCGTCAAGGCATCGGCGTGGAGGTGGTCAACAATCCGGCCTTGCCGGTGCAGCGGGTGATCGAGCGGCTGTTGCCGGAAGACCGGGAACGCCTGCGGCAGGCCGCCGAGGCGCGATTACTCATCGAACCGGAACTTGCGGCGGCGGCGGCGCGTCGGGCCACCCCGGCCAAGCTTGCGCGATTGCGTTGGGTTGCGACGCGGCTCGCGACGGAACGTGATCGGGCCAAGGCGGTGGAGGGCGACATCGCGTTTCACGAGGCGATCGCAGAACTCGCGGAGAACAAGGTGTTGGCGTTGATGCTGCGTTCCGTGTCGGAGCTCGGACGCCTGAGTCGGCACGTGACGATGGAACGCTTCGGGGTGGCGCGGGCGCACGCGCAACACGGGGCCATCGTCGAGGGCATCGCCCGAGGCGAGGAGCCGGCGCGGCGCGCGATGCGAGATCACTTGGAGGCGGCGTTGGCTGATCTGGAAAACCGCCCGCCGCCGCCCCGCGGGTGAGCGCCACCGTCGCGGCGAGAATTACCCCATTCCATGTTAGCCCTAAACTACCCCGCCTTTGATCGCCTGGAGCTGATTGAGCAGTCTGTGCCTATCCCGGCGGCCGGCGAAGTGCGTCTACGGGTCGCGGCCTGCGGTCTGTGCGGCAGCGAACTGGAAACGTTTAAAACGAAAAGCGTTCGGCGCACACCGCCGTTGGTCATGGGCCATGAATTCTGTGGGGTGGTCGATGCGGTGGGCGAGGGCGTCACCGGTGTGGCGTTGGGCGGTCGCTACGTAAGCAATGCCGTCGTGTCGTGCCTGACGTGTCGGCGATGCCGGCGGGGTGACACGCATCTCTGCGCGTCGCGTCAGGTTTTCGGCATGCATCGTCCGGGCGCGTTTGCGGAAATGGTCTGTGTGCCGGCCGCCGTGCTGATACCGTGGCCGGAGTCATTGCCGGCGGCGGCGGCGTGCCTGGCTGAACCGCTGGGCAATGGCGTGCATGTCGCTCGCCTCACCGCGGGATTTGCGGCGGAGCAGGTGATGGTCATCGGAGCGGGGCCAATCGGTTTGATGTGCCAGCAAGCGATGCAAGCGCTACGCGGTTCACGCACGATGGTGTGTGATGTTTCGGCTGGCCGACTTGCCGTGGCGACCCGGCTGGGGGCGGAGCGCGTGGTGCGGGCGGGGCAGGGCGACGCGTGCGCCGCAGCCATGGCGTGGACGGAGGGCGAAGGGGTTGACCTGGTGATCGACGCGGCGGGTTCGACGGTGACGAAGCAGCTGTCGTTGGACGCGCTGCGACCGGGCGGGGCTGCGGTGTGGATCGGCCTGCACGGCGATCGGATGGAGCTGAGTTCCTACGCGGTGACCTTGCCGGAAAAACATGTGCTCGGCACTTACGCCGCCAAACAGGACGACTTGGTCGAGGCGGTGCGCCTCATGACGGAGGGGCTGGTCGACGTGACCTCGTGGGTGGCGACGGCGCCGCTCACCGAAGGCGTGGATCTTTTTCAACGTATGCTCAACCCCGGCGAGACCGACCTGAAGGCGGTGCTTTGTCCGCAACCCACTGTATGAAGATAGTCATTACCGATCACGGATTTCCCCATCTCGACCACGAGCGCGCCATCCTCGCCGAAGCCGGCCACACCCTCGAGGTGTCGCCTGGAAAAAGTGAGGCCCAGCTGATTGCCGCGACCCGCGACGCGGATGCGTTGTTGGTGCAGTTTGCGCCGGTCACGGCAGCCGTCATCGCCGCTTTGGCGCACTGTCGCGTCATTGTCCGTTATGGCATCGGCTACGACAACGTTGACCTCCAGGCGGCGGGGGCGCGCGGGATCCCGGTCTGCAACGTGCCCGACTACTGCATTCCGGAAGTGGCCGACCACACGATGACGCTGGCGTTGACGCTGGCGCGACGCGTGCCGCCAACCGAAGCGGCGCTGCGGGCCGGCGGATGGAAGATCATGCCGCCGACGCCGTTTCCCGCGTTCCGGGACGTGACCTTTGCGACGGCCGGGTTCGGGCGGATCGCGCGCGAAGTGCTGCGGCGGGCGGCGGCGTTTGGTTTCAAGGTGGCGGCGTTTGACCCGTTCGTGACCGAGGCTGCGTTTGCCGAGGCCGGGGTGCGACGTTTGAGCGAAGACGAAGTGTGGTCCGAGGCCGGCGTGCTCTCGTTGCATTTGCCGCTCTCGGTGGAAACGCGCCATTGGGTAAACGCGGCCACGCTCGCGCGTCTCCCCGCGGGGGCGTTGGTGATCAATACGGCACGCGGCGGCTTGATCGATACGGTGGCCCTGGCCGAATCGCTGATCCGCGGTCACCTCGGGGGTGCGGGTCTGGATGTTTACGAGACCGAACCGCTACCTTCCGATCATGTGATTCGCGACGCGCCCCACACCGTGCTCACTTCGCACACGGCTTGGTATAGCGCCGCGAGTATTCCTGCACTTCAGCGCAAGGCCGCGCAGGCGGTGGCACGCGTGCTCGAAGGCGGCGAACCGACCAATGTGGTGAACCGCAACTGGCTTTCCCATTCCCCCTCGACCCCATGAAACTCATCGACCTGTCTCACCCCCTGATCCACGGGCAAGCGAACTTCCCGATGGATCCGAAACTCAGCATCGTGCCGCACAGCACCACGGCTGATCTGAAATACAACATGACCCAAGTGGTCATGGCGACGCATCAAGGCACGCATCTCGACGCGATGTTTCACTTCGTGGACGGGGGCAAAACCATCGATCAGATGCCTCTCGATTGGTTTTACGGCGAGGCCATTCTCCACCGGATCCCCAAGGCGCCAGGCGAGGAAATCACCGTCGATGACTTCAAGTCCATCGAGGACAAGCTGCGGCCGGGCACCAGGCTGATTTATGAGACGGGATGGTTTCGCCGTTTCGGTGAGGCCGACTACTTCTCGGCGTTTCCTAGTCTCACGCAGGACGCGGCACGTTATCTGGTTTCGCGGGGCATTCGTATGCTAGGCATGGATACGCCGACGCCCAGTCGGGACTGGTTCGAGGTGCACCACATCCTGCTGGCCCGGGAGGCCGAGGTGGTCGTCGTCGAAGGCCTGACCAACTTGGACCAGGTGCCGGAGTCGTTCGTCTTCTCGGGCTTTCCGCTAAACTTCAAAGGTCGCGACGGATCGCCGATCCGCGCCGTGGCCATCGTGGCGTGATGAAAGGCCTCAAAAACAAGGTCGTGCTCGTCACGGGCGGACTGGGCGATCTCGGCTTCGCCAGTATCGAGCGTTTGGTGACCGATGGCTGCCGGGTGGCCTCGTTTGACCTGAAGGCCGATGTGGAGGGCCGCTTGGCCGAGCTCGGCGTGCTGCACGTGGCGGTGGATATCAGCGATGCCGGAGCGGTGCGGGCGGCCTGCGAACGGGTGCTGACGGAGTTGGGTGCGATCACGGGTCTGGTGCACAGCGCGGCGCGTTTTGTTTTCAAGTCGGCCGATGCGTCGGCGGAAGACTGGCGGGCGATTCTCGACGTCAACGTCATCGGGACGTCGTTGGTGACGCAGCACGTGTTGCCGCAGATGAAAACGGCCGGCGGTGGGAGCATCGTGGTGTTTTCGTCGGTCAGCGGGTTTGTGGGGCAGGCGAATTTCGCCACCTACAACGCCACGAAGTTTGCCTTGCGGGGGCTCGCCAAATGTTGGGCGCAGGACTTCGCTCCGGACGGTATTCGGGTGAACACGATCTGCCCCGGCTACATCTACACGTCGGCCTTTGTCGACTCGTGCAAGAAGCTCGGTTTGGACGAAGCCGAAGAGAACCGTCGGGCATCGGCGATGCACCTGCTGAATCGCCAAGGGCGTCCGGAAGAGGTGGCGGCGGCGGTGGCGTTTTTGGCCAGCGATGAATCCTCGTTTATGACCGGCAGCGACCTGGTGGTAGACGGGGGCTATTTGGCGAAATAGGCGGGAGGTCATCTATGAAAATCGTGCGTTATGAGGATGCCGCCGGAGCGATTCGCTTTGGCGCGATGCAGGCGGAGGGAACGATCACGGGACTGGCGGGTGATCTCTATGCGGGGCTCCAGCCGACGGGGGAAACTATCACTCCGCATCGGCTTCTCGCACCGGTGGCGCCGACCGCGATTTATGGAATCGGTTTGAACTATCGGCGTCATGCTGCGGAGAGCGGCATGGCGGTGCCGGAGCGGCCGGTGTTGTTCATGAAGGGATTGAACACCCTGCAGCATCCCGGTGGGCCGATCGAATTGCCCGTGGCTCTGCGCAGCGACGAAGTGGATTACGAATGCGAACTTGCCGCAGTGATCGGCCGGGCGGCCAAGAACGTCGCCCGGGCGGACGCGTTGGACTATGTGCTCGGCTATTGCTGCGCCAACGACGTCAGCGCCCGCGACTGGCAGTTGCGCTGGGGCGGTGGCCAATGGAATCGCGGCAAGTGCTTCGACACGTTTTGTCCGCTGGGTCCATGGTTGGTCACGCCGGATGAAGTGGCGAATCCCAACGCGCTCGGTATCCGCACGCGGTTGAATGGCGAGCTCGTGCAGGACTGGACTACCGACGACATGATTTTCGGCGTGGCCGAGTTGATCGCGTTTCTCAGCGGCAGCAGCACGCTGTTGCCCGGCACGGTAATCTTAACCGGAACGCCGCACGGCGTGGGCATGGCGGCCAAGCCGCCGCGTTGGCTGCGACCCGGCGACGAGGTGACCGTCGAAATCGATGGTCTGGGCGCATTGACGAATCCGGTGGTCGCTGAATCCGCCGGAGCGTGATCAGCGTCCGAGGCCGCCGAGGTTTCCCAGACCACCCAGGCCGCCGAGCAGTTGTTTCGTGAGGAACGTGGATTGGGCGGAGGAGAGTTCCTTCAATCCCTTTTGCGCGAGGGCGAGGAGCTCCTGCAGTTGCTCGGGCGAGAAGGTCGCTTCTTCGCCGCTGCTCTGCACCTCGACGAATTGACCACGGCCGGTCATGACGATGTTGGCATCGACTTCCGCGACTTTGTCTTCCACGTAGGGCAGGTCCAGCATGGCCTTGCCGCCGACGATGCCGACGCTCACCGCCGCGATGGAATCGCGGAACGGGTTGTCGGGAATCTTTTTGTCGTCCAGCAGCTTTTGAATCGCGAGGCGGGCGGCGAGGTAGGCGCCGGTGATGGCGGCGGTGCGGGTGCCACCGTCGGCCTGGAGGACATCGCAGTCGATCCAAAGGGTGTTTTGACCGAGTTTCCGCAGGTCGAGCACGGCGCGGAGCGAGCGGCCGATGAGGCGCTGGATCTCGACGCTGCGGCCATCGACCTTCCCTTTCGAGCTATCGCGTTGTTTCCGTTCCTGGGTGCTGTAGGGAAGCATTGAATACTCGGCGGTAAGCCAGCCGCCGGGCACGTTTTGCTGGCGCATCCAGAGCGGCACCTTGGGCTCGATCATGGCACCGCAGATGACCTTGGTCTGACCGAAACAAACGAGCACCGAGCCGGTCGCGTGGGCGGCGAAGTTGGCTTCGAAGGTGATTGGGCGGAGTTGATCGAGGGCGCGGCCGTCGGCTCGGGAGGAAGACATGAGAGAAAGAAGAGACCTGAACGCTGGAACTTGAAACCTGAAATTTGCGCCCTGAGCCGGGGCGGCGTCAGGACTCGTTGTCGTGCTCGGTGAAACGGGTCACGCGGGGTTGATCCTGAGGGGCGGCCATGGCGGCGATGAGGCGGTCGTTGAATTCTTTGGCGGGGTCGTGGCCCATTTTTTTGAGCGCTTGCACGAGGGCGGCGACCTCCACGAGACGCGCCATGTCACGGCCGGGCCGCACGTAGAGCTCCACGTGCGGCACTTGCAGGCCGAGGATTTCGTAGTGAATTTCCTCGAGACCGGTCCGTTCTTCCACGACCTCGGGGGTCCACTCGTGGAGCGAGACGACGAGATCGATGCGCTTTTCGGCACGCACGTTTTTCACGCCGAACATTTCGGCCACGTTGATGATGCCGATGCCGCGGCACTCCATGTAGCCGCGGTTGAGCGGACGGGCGGTGGCGATGAGTTCACGCTCGTCGACGAGATGGATCACGGTGAGGTCGTCGGCGACAAGCGAGTGGCCGCGTTCGATCAAGGCGAGGGCACATTCGCTTTTGCCGACGCCGGAGGAGCCGCGCATGAGCACGCCGATGCCCTTGATGTCGAGCGTGGTGGCGTGTTCGGTCGTGGACGGAGCGAACTCATTGTCGATGCACAGCGTCGCCATGTTCACCCAGTTCATGGTGATCATGGGCGTGCGAAAAAGCGGGAGTTTCCGTTCCTCGGCGATGGCGCTCATCGCGAGCGTGGGTTGATAGTTTCGCGTGAGCACGAGGCACGGAATCTGGCGGTCGACCATCGCGTTGATGATCTCGGTCTGGCGGTCGTGGCTGAGGGTGCGAAGATAGGTCATCTCGGCGGCGCCGAGCACTTGAATGCGTTTGTTGGCGAAATATTTGAAGAAACCGGTGAGTGCGAGGGCCGGGCGATTGATGGAGCCCTCTTTGATGAGGCGGGGAAGTCCTTCTGCGGTGGAAACGAGCTCCAGCTGCAGGCGGTCGCGGTAGGTCTCAAAAAAATGATCTACGGTAATACCATGAGGACTACGGCCGGCGGAGAACGGGAATCGAGTGGGCATGGGATGAAGAGACCTGAGAGGTGAACCCTGGGATTTGAGCAGGCCGTCCAGGGCTGAGGGGGACGGAGCCTCTTACATGTTGAAGTCGCGACCGAGGTAGATTTCGCGAGCTTGTTCGTCGTTGATGAGAAAGTCGCCGCTGCCGGCGGTGAGGACCTTGCCTTGGTGGATCAGGTAGGCGCGATCCACAATGCGCAGGGTTTCGCGCACATTATGGTCGCTGATGATCACCCCGATGCCCTTGGCCTTGAGATCGAGCACAATGCGCTGCACCTCCGCGACGGAAATGGGGTCGATGGCGGCGAAGGGCTCGTCGAGCAGCAGAAACTTGGGCTGGGTGACGAGGGCGCGAGCGATTTCGAGCCGGCGGCGTTCACCGCCGGAAAGCGTGTAGGCTTTTTGCCGGGCGACGTGAGTGAGGTTGAGCTCGGTGAGATGCTCGTCGACCAGTCCGGCGCGAGCTCGGCGGGGGACATTGATCGTCTCGATGATCGCGAGGAGGTTTTCCGCGACGGTGAGTTTGCGGAAGACGGACGGTTCCTGCGGCAGGTAGCCGATGCCGAGGCGGGCGCGCTCGTGCATGCGCAGTTTGGTGATGTCCTGCTCGCCGAGGTAGACGCGACCATGGGTTACGGGGATAAGCCCGACGACCATGTAGAACGTGGTGGTCTTACCCGCGCCATTGGGCCCAAGCAGCCCGACGATTTCACCCGCTTTTACATCAAGCACGACCCCGTCGACGACATTGCGGGTGCCGAAGGTCTTGACGAGACCGGCCGTGTGAATGCGGGCGGGGGCGTTGGTGGCTTCGCTCATGCGTCGGGGGCGGCCGGCACGGGAGCCGTGGATCCGGAGCTCGGGTTCAGGGCGGCCTCGGCGCCGGGGCCGAGATCCTTAATCGGCGGGCCAGTGATCTTGATGTGTTCGCCGAACAGTTTTCGCTGACCCCGGAGCAAGACGATGCGTTCGCCGGTGGCGACCATTTCTGTGCTGTGATCGAGCAGGACCGGCTCGTCCGTGAGGATGACCTTTTCCTCGCGAGGAAGGACCTCGGCGCGGCCGCAGGTGGCTTCCCGGTCGCCCTGCACGATCCGCACGCTGCCGGTGGCGATGAGGTGTTTGAAGCGCTCCATGGTGCCAATGGTATCGTCTTCGCCGGCGACGCGGGCGGCGACGATCTCCAGGCGATCGCACGTGATCTTGAGATTGGTCCCGGTGAGCATGACGTTGCCGACGCAGAGCGCGGTGGTCTCGGTGTCGGTGCTGGTCATTTCCAAGGAATCCGCCACGAGCTCCGTAGACGGGAGGGATTGGGCGAGGGCCTGGGTCGCAAGCAAGGCGAACAACGAGAGCAGGAGGACGGAGAGTTTCATTTGAGCAGGTCGGCGAGCGGGGCGTTGAAGACGATGTGCGCTCGTTTTTGGATGATTATCTTTTGGGCGGGATGATCGTAAATCCAATCCTCGCCGGTGAGTTCAAGGTCGTCACGCACCAAGCGCACGAGCGTCGGACCGGTGACTTTTTGCTCGTTGGGTAAAACAAAGGCGGCGGGGCTGAGGATGACGGTGTCGACTTTCTGATCCTCTTCGCCGCTGAAGAGCGTGAGGGTCATGTCGGTGAGTCCGATGCGCTGTGGGTTGGTGAGAGAGGCTTCCCGGCCGCGCACCAACATGGTGTGAAACCCTTCGTCGTTAAAGAACGGCAGGGAGAAGTTTTTGACCGGCGCGGGCGAGCTGAATTGCGCGGTCGCCGGGGCCGCCGCGAGCCCGGCCAAGGCGACCAGGGATCCCAGCCAAAGAATCTGCGAACGGCTCGTCATCTGGATGTGGGACCACCGGCGGCGAGGATGTGTTCGCAGATTTCTCGCACGGCGCCGCGGCCGCCGGGACGCGCTGTAACATAGTCGGCGGCGTGGAGGGCGGAGGGCATCGAATCGCCGGGAGCGCAACCGATGCCGGCCCACGTGATCGCGCCGGTGTCAATGTCATCGTCGCCCACGTAGCAGCACTGTTCGGCGCTGAGGCCGAGTTGAGCCGCGAGGGCGGGGAGGGCGACGTGCTTGTCGGAGCGGCCTTGGATGACGTGGGTGATCTTCAACTCCGCGGCTCGCACGGTGGTGGCATCGGAGGCGCGTCCGCTGATCCACGCCACGGCGATGCCGGCCCGCATCAGTTTCACCATGCCGAGGCCGTCGAGCACCGAGAAAATTTTGCTTTCAATGCCGTTGCCCGCGACGTGGATGGTGCCGTCGGTGAGCACGCCGTCGACGTCGGTGGCGAAGAGTTTGATGGCACCCCAGCGGGCGGGATCGATGGGCGAAGGCATGAAAACGACGGGTCAACCGATCCAATCGGCGATGGTGGCGATGAGTTTGTCGGCGGTCGGGCGGAAGGCGTTTTCTAGCTCGGGCGCAAACGGCACCGGCAGATCGAGCGAGCCGATGCGCAGCGGCGGGGCTTCGAGATCGAAGAAATGTTCCTCGGTGAGGCGGGCGACCAGTTCGGCGCCGAAGCCGTGGGTGCGCCGCCCCTCGTGCAGGACGATCAGGCGATGGGTGCGGGCGAGCGAGGCCTTGATGGCGTCGAGTTGCAACGGTGCGAGGGCGCGCAGGTCGAAGAGGTCGAAGGTCTGTTCGTATTCGTCGGCGAAATACGCGGCGGCTTCTTCCGCGACGGACACCATTTCGCCGTAGGTGACAAAGGTGGCGTAGTCGCCGGCGGCGACGTGGCGCGGTTGCCAAACCTCGCGGTAGTTTGGGTCGAACGCGACGGGACCTTTGTCGCGGCGATAGAGGCTCTTGTGCTCGAAGAGCAGGACCGGGTTGTTGTCTTCGTAGGCGGCGAGCAGGGCGTTGAAGGCGTCCTGCGGGGTGCTCGGGTAGAGGCCTTTCAAGCCGGGCATGGAGAGGAACAGCGATTCGAGTTCCTGCGAATGGAACGAGCCAAACGTCAGCCCGCCGCCGCAGGGCAGGCGCAGGACGAGCGGCACCTTCGCGCCGGAGCGGAAATAGTAGGATGCGGCGTTGAGGGCGATTTGGGTCAGGGCCTCGGTGGAAAAATCGGCGAATTGAAATTCCTCGATGGGGCGATAGCCGCCGAGCGCGAGCCCGGTGGCCCAGCCGGTGCAGGCGCTTTCGGCCAGCGGCGTATTGAAGACGCGGCTACGGTCGAATTCCTTAAAAAGGTTGTCGGTGACCTTAAACGCGCCGCCATAAGTCGCGATGTCCTGGCCGAGCACAATGCTCTCGGGTTGTTCGGTGAGGATTTTGCGCAGGGCGGAGTTGAGGGCTTGGGCCGGATTGAGCGTGGCCTTCGTTGGGGTGGAGGGATCCCACGTCATTGGCTCGTCGTTGGGGGCAAACGCATCGGGGGGGAGGGAGGCGGGACTGGGGCGGCCTACCGCGAGGCCTTGGGCGATGCAGGCTTCGATCCAGGCGTTCAACTCGGTTTCGATCGCGGTGAGCGCGGCTTCGTGGCCGGCGGCGACGAGTTTCTGGCGAAAGCGGGGCATCGGATCGGCGGCGAGCATGGCCTCGGTCGCGCCAGCCGGCAGATAATCGCAGGTGTCGTAGGCGGCGTGGCCGCGGAGCCGGAGGATGCGAGCTTCCACGAGCATCGGGCGTGAGGTGGTGCGAACCTTGGTCAGGGCGGCGGCGAGCGTGCGGGCGCTGACTTCCGGATCAGTGCCGTCAAAGGCGAGGCCCTCGATCCCGTAGCCGGCGGCGCGGCGCCAGATCTCAGTGCCGGGCGAAAACTGTTCTTCTTTCGGGGTCGAGTAGGCGTAGCCGTTGTTTTCGACGACGAAGAGGATGGGCAGGTTGAGCAGCGCGGCGAGGTTGAGACATTCGTGGATGTCGCCCGTGCTGGAACCGCCGTCGCCGAAGAAGGTGATGCCGACGGCTTTTTTGCCGGAGCGGCGTTGGGCGTCGGTGAGCCCGATCACGTTGGACAACATGGCGCCCAAGTGGCTGATCATCGGCAGCGAGCGATGGGCCGGGTCGCCATGATGCACGTTGCCCTCACGGGCCTGAGTCGGACTCTCGGCGTTGGCGAAATACTGGTTGAGGTGCTCGCCCAGGTGGCCGCCCCAGATGAGGTGTCCGCCGAAGTCGCGGTGGGTAAACGAGACGACGTCGATGGCCTTGTCGGCGAGCAGCGTGAGCGGGATGATCATGGCCTCGTTGCCTTGGCCGCCGGTGACCGTGCCTTTAATGAGGCCTTCGCGGAAGAGCTCGAGGATGCGGTTGTCACCACGGCGGGCGAGGTGCATCCACGCATAGATGCGCAGCAGGACGTCGGGGGAGAACGATTCGGTTTCGGCGACGCTCAGATCGCGTTGCGCCAGAATCGCGGGAGGAGGAGGGAATACCGTAGCCAAGGCGGAGACGTTGGGCCTCCCAGCGGAGGCGGGCAAGCCTGCGCGTGGGGGCTAGAAATCGAGCGAATCGCCGGGCGCGAGCACTTGGACCGCGTGTTTGCGTTCAGCGGCGGCGGCGGCGAAGGCGTGGGCGTCCTGGGCGATGACCGGCCACGTGCCGTAGTGCATGGGCACGGCGACCTTGGCTTGCAGAAAATCAAGGGCGTCAAGCGCGTCTTCGGGCCCCATGGTGTAGTTGTCGCCGATGGGCACGATGGCGAGGTCGAGTCCCTTGCGGGCGATCAGCTTCATGTCGCTGAAGAGCGCGGTGTCGCCGGCATGGTAAACGCGTTTGCCGTCGGCCTCGACCACGATGCCGCACGGGCAGCCCGCATAGACGTGAGGCTGGGCGAAATCGAAGCTGGAGGTATGAAACGCCACGGTAAGGGCGGCGCGGCCGAAGGGAAACGCGAAGCCGCCGCCGGGGTTCATGCCGTGGGTTTTCAGGCCTTGGGCGCCAAAGTATTCGGCGATTTCGTGGTTGGCGATGATGGTGGCGTCGTTGGCCTTCGCGAGGGCCGCGGCGTCGCAGGTGTGGTCGCTATGGCCATGCGTGATGAGCAAGTAGTCGCAGCGGATGTCGTCCAGCGGGATGCTCGCGGCCGGGTTTTCACTGATGAACGGATCGAACAGCAGGCGATGTCGCGCGGTTTCGAGCAGGAAACAGGAGTGGCCGTAGAAAGTAAGTCGCATGGTCCGGGGAGCGGTTAGACTGCCCTGAACCTGCAACACGACGGCCGACTTGTCTAGGAGCGGGCGAAAAAACGCTCGGCGATTGTCAGGTCGGCCGCCGTCAGGCCGTGACTGGCGGGCAACAGGTGGGACGTGACCACGGCGTCGCCCGCTTCGAGCAGCGCGGCGAGATGCGGCGGGTGATCGAGCGGCACGATGGGATCGCGCGAACCGTTGAGCAGGGCAACCGAGCGACCGGTGAGCGAGCCGGCGGTCGCCGGCCGGTCAAGCACGACCATGGGGCGGAGCAGGAGCGCACCGCCGCCGAGGATTTCGGGCCGGAGCTGGAGGAGCGTGGCGGCGACGTTGGCCCCGTTGGAAAACCCGACGGCGATCAAGCGCGTCAAATCGAGGCCATGTTTCGCGGCGGCAGCGGCAACGAAATCGGCGAGTTGGTGCGTGCGGGCTTCGACTTCGGTCGGGTCAAACCGGCCTTCGGCGAGACGGGCGAAGAAGCGGGCGGCCCCGCCTTCGCTGACCGGCCCGCGGGGACTGAGCAACGTGGAGCCGGGGGCAAGCGAACGGCCGAGCGACACGAGGTCGTGCTCGTTGCCGCCGGTGCCGTGGAGCAGCAGGACCGGAGGTGCGGCGGCATCGGAGCCGGGGTCGAGGTGATAAAGGAGAGACGGAGCGGACATGACGGAATCGGGTTGAGAACGGTGTTACTTGAGGGACGGGAGGGCGGTTTCGATTTCCGCGCGGTGGGACTCGTATTGGGCGGGCAACATGAGGCCTTCGCCGAGCGTCTCGACGGATTCGTCGATGGCGAAGCCGGGCGGATCCGTGGCGATTTCGAACAGGATGCCGGCGGGCTCGCGGTAGTAAATGGAGTGGAAGTAGTTCCGATCCATGACCGGGCTGACGTGTAATCCGAGTTGGCTGAGCGCGACGCGATCCGTTGCCTGGGTGGCGTCGTCGGCGGTGCGGAAGGCCACGTGGTGGACGGTGCCGGCCCCCTGCAGCCCCCGCGGCAGCGACGGGTCGACGAGCACGTCAACGTAGGTGCCGGGGCCGCTCGCGCCGGTGGTGAAACGGCTGCGACCGCCTTCCGCCTGCATTGGGCGATAGCCCATGGTTTCTGTGAGCAGTTTGGCCGTGGGCGCGTCGGCGTTGACGGCCAGCGTGACCGAGTGGAAACCGCGGATGCCCACCTCGGCCGAGATTTCGGGATGCGACCAAGCTGGGCGGGGATCGGCTTCGGCGGTGGCGATGAGTTCAACCACCATGCCGTCGGGATCGGTGAAGCGCAGCGTTTCCTCCCCCCAGCGAGGTTCGGCCCCGACGATCTGGACGTCGTTGGCTTTCAGGCGTTGGAACCAGAATTCAAGGGAACCGGCGGGCACGCTGAAACTGGTGGCATAGGCTTGGCCGGTGCCGGGGCGGCCCTTGGGGATGCCGGACCACGGGAAGAAGGTGAGGATCGAGCCGGGGGTGCCGACACTGTCACCGTAGTAAAGGTGGTAGGTGGTGGGATCGTCGAAGTTGACGGTCTTCTTGACGAGTCGAAGACCGAGGACGCGGGTGTAGAAATCGACATTGCGGCGAGGTTCGCCGGCGATGGCGGTGATGTGATGGAGACCGAGCAGGTTCATGATGGTATGGCTTTGGCAGGGCGGTGGCTGGTGCTTCGATATCGAAGTATTACGGAAAAAGAGAGGGACCTGAAAACTCAGGTTTGGGCGTGGCCCAGGGTGCGGCAGAGATTGCCGAGGGTGGTTTGTTCGTCGGCGGTGAGGCGGGCGAATTCGCGAGTGATGTCTGCGGCGATGGCGGGGAAGAGCTCCGCGATAAAGGTTTCGCCGGAGTTTGTCAGGCTGACCCGCACGTAGCGACGGTCGGCTGGATCGCGCTCGCGGCGGACGTGACCGTCGCGTTCGAGGTTGTCGACCACCAAGGTGAGGTTGGCGGGACTCTTGAGGACTTTGGTCGCAAGTTCGGATTGGAAGAGCGGGCCGCAATGGAAGAGAGCCTCCAATACCCCGAACTGAGCAAACGTGAGCCCCTTCGGCAGGGCGGCGTGGCTGCGGTTGGAAACCGTCTCGGCGGCACGGACCAGCTTGACGAACGTCGACAGCGCGCGGCGGGTCGGGGCAGGAAGGGGAGGGCGAGCGATCATGGCTATAGTTCGACATCGAAATAATAATTACTTCGATGTCAAATTGTTTCTGCAGCCGACCCGTGGGCGGTGAGCTGGTCGGGGCTCGGAAGGGCCGGGATTAGGCCGACGGCGCGTCGATTTTTTCGATGCGTCGGATGTGGCGGCCGCCCTCGAAGGGCGTGCTCAGCCAAACGTTCACAATGTGCAATGCCTCGGCCTCGGTGACGGTGCGTTCGCCGAGAGAGAGCACGTTGCCGTCGTTATGGGAGCGGTTCCAGATAGCGACCTGTTCGTTCCAGCAGAGGCCGCAGCGGACGCCTTTGACGCGGTTGGCGGTGATCGCTTCCCCATTGCCCGAGCCGCCGAGCACGATGCCGCGCTCGAATTCACCGGCGCCGACCGCTTTGGCGACGGGGAAAATGAAATCAGGGTAGTCGCAGGACGCCGTCGAATCGGTGCCGAAGTCGCGCACGGTGTGGCCGGCGGCGAGCAGCATTTCCTTGATCTTTTCCTTGTAGAGGAAACCGGCGTGGTCGGAACCGATGGCGATCGAGAACATTTGGGACATGGGAACGAGGCGTGATGAAAGGTGATGAACTGCCTGCGACTTCGGAGGTCTATCGAGGCGTGCGTTTTATCCAACGGAGCTCACCGTGGGGCAACGTCTTTATCGTCATGAAAAACCTACCTTTTGTTTCGCTCGTTTTGGTTCTCCTCGGCAGCACGCTGCTTTTCGGTTGTGCCTCGAAGCCTTCGGATCGGATATCGGCCAATCGCGCGACTTACGACGCGTGGCCCGCCGACGTGCAATCGAAGGTGGCGGCCGGGGAAATCGCGGTGGGGTTTACCGAGGCACAAGTGCGCATGGCGATGGGCGATCCGTCGCGGGTGCTGACACGCACCGGTAAAGACGGCACGCAGACGGTGTGGGATTACGCGGAAAGCAAGCCGGGTTTCAGCATCGGCTTGGGCGTGGGCGGCGGCGGTGGTTCGACGCGAGTCGGTGGCGGAGTGGGCGTCGGCACCGGTGGCCGCCGCGAACTGGTGAGCCGCGTCGTTTTTTCCGAGGGCGTGGTGGACTCGATTGAAACCTCGGGAACGCAATAAACGCGTCCGAGCACGGGAATAATTAACCCCAAGCGATCACCGGTGCCGCCCGTGTGGCCGAGGCGAAGATGGTCAATCTCACTGGCTGGCCGGCGTAGGTTCCGGTGATCGTCCATTCGCCTTGGGCGTGGGCGCAGTTGAGGTCAGGGGGCGGGGCTCCGGTGGGGTCGGCTTGGCAAACCGTGAGGATTCGATGGCGCGTGGCGGCGGCCGAATCAACCGAGGCAAAGGGGTAAGTGCCGACGTCGGCCGGGAGATCGAGCTGGCCGTGGCCGATTTGAACGGCGTTCTCGGCAATGACTTGGGCCGCGAGTCGGGCGTGCGGACGGGTGATGATGAAGCCGTGTGTGTCACTGGTGACGCGTCCGCGGTGGTCTTCGTTATCGACCTGAAATCGGAGTTGAATGGGGTGCGCGGTCACGAGATCGACCGCATCGAGGCAGAGGAGCAGGCCCGGCTTGACGAAAACGATGGTCCGGGTCACGCGCCGGACCGGCAGGTCGGCACGGCGGTAGGCATCGGTGGCGTCGCTCGTCGCGGTCATCCAGCCGAGCCCGACTTGGTGCGCGACGAGGTCGGCGCTGGCCAGCGATGCATTCGTGCCCTCCGCGCCGTCATGGTAAACGTGCCCGTGACCGTCAATCAGCAGGGCGGTGTGGGCCTCCGTTTGGCGCAGCAGCCACTTCGGGTCGTGGGTCGAGTAGGATGCGTGCAACGGGTCATTCAGCAGGCGCTCACCGAAAGCCGAAAAGAGGAGGCTGTTTCGGTCGGCATGCTCGTGATTGCAGGGGCCGCCGCTGCGGAACGACAGCACGGCGGCCGTATCGCCCCAACCGGAACGGGACAGAACCACGCCGGGCGCGGCGATGCGGTCGAGGGTGAGGTCGGCGGCGGGCCGCGCGGGCACCTCGGGATCGAACCAAATGGCGGCCCAGGCGTAAACGTCCGCCGGATTGAGCAGTCCGGGACGGCCGACCATAAACTGCGCGGTGGGATCGCGGAAGTGACGCCCGATCCACGCCAATGGCACGACGGAGCTATGGACGTTGCAGTCGCCGATGCTCACGCAGTCCCGCGGCCGGCCATCGGTCGGCATGCCCATGGCGATCACGTAGCGCGCCATCGCGGGGAAATCGGAGAGGTTGCGCTCATCCTGACCGGCCCACCGGCGCAGAAAATCGAGCGCCAGAAAAAAGTAGGTGTAAGTAAAACCCCAATACGCGGTGCCTTCGGGGAACGAACGATCCGCCGGGAGCTGCGCGTCGTAGGCGCGCAAGCTGCGCAGGGCGAGTTCGCGCCACATGGCCGATGCGGGATGGTGAGGCAGGCGGCAAGCCACGGCCATGAGCCCGGCCGTGGCGATGATCTGGAGGTTGGTATCGGCCAACACCTCGGGCCAGCGGCTTACATCGACGCGAGTGAGGCCGGTGGTGGTCGGGTTGTTCGACCAACGGGGAAACGGGCGGGCGCCCAGTTCGGCGGAAACGGCGCGATAGGAAGCGGGACCGGCCTCGGTCGCGAGACGATCGAGAAGCGCGGAATGCAGCGCCGGCTCCAGATCGTCCCCGAGCCAGTCTTGCGCACAGATCACGAGCACGGCGACCGATGGCGCGCGCATCACGCCGACGGTGTGCTCGCCGTCTTCGAGCACCCAGTCCCAGCGGTCGAACTTGAGGACCGTGGTCAGTGCAAGACGGGCGAGATCGCGGTGGCCGGGGTGGGCATCTACCCGATGAATGAAGGCGGAGCGCTGCGCGATGGTGGCGGCGCGGCTCAGATGACTGACGAGATTGAACAGATCGATCTCCGCGGTGAGGAAACGTCGATCAGCCGCGAGGTCGGCGTTGCGGTCGGCGTCGTAGAGCGCGGCGAATTCCGGACGAGCGAGGGTGGCGCGGATCCGCGGTAACTCATCGGGGTCGAACAAGAGTAAGCGTCCGTCCTACCACGTCTTGACTGACGAGGGCTCAGGCCGATGGCCTCC
>CAXBDS010000005.1:0-76889 GCA_963974355.1 uncultured Opitutaceae bacterium | reverse complement strand
CGAGGCCCGGCATCGAGATCGTCGCGCCGAGGCTGGCCAGCACCCCGAGGATGATGAGCAAATTCACGAACAAGCTGATGACCGCGACGACGCCGCCGACGGTGTAGACCAACAGCATGAAGCCGATAACCAACAGCACCGCGATGAGAGACGCCTTTTCGCCGCTGGCGATGGCATCGGCCGCGAGCGACGGGCCGACTTCGTATTGCTCCCGCACGATAAGCGGCAGATCCAGCGGGTTGTTCAACACGTTGGAAAGTTCGATGGCTTCGCGTTGCGTGAAGGAACCGGAGATCTCGGCGGAGTCGCTGTTGATCTGTTCCTGCACGGACGGAGCCGAGTAGAGCTTGCCGTCGAGCACGATGGCCAACAGGCCGACGCGACCGGTGCGCTTGTTCTCGTCGGCGATCGTGCCGGTGACGGCGGCGAAGCGGCGGCTGCCCTCTTCGGTGAAACGGAGGATGATCTTGTAGCGACCAAACTCGTCCATGACCGGATAAGAATCGGAAACGCCCTCCCCCGTCATCTCGGGCACGCGCTTGACGAACAGTTGGCGCTCATAGGTTTCACCGGAGCGAGATTGCCCCTCGAGAGTCATTGCCTCGTAGCCGGCCGGGGTTTCGGTTTCCGGCGTAGTCTCAGGCGAAAGATAAGGATGCACCAAACGGAAATCGAGACGGGCTGGTTTCTTGACGCTGTCCAAGACCTCCGGGTTGTCCTTGGTGTTGACGCCGGGCAACTGCACCTCGATGCGGTTGGTGCCGACCGGGCGGATGATCGGTTCGGCGACACCGAGGCCGTTGATGCGGCTACCGATGATCTCGATGGCCTTGGTGAGCTTTTCCTCCCGTTCGACCTCGGAGACGTTGGCGCCGATCTTGCCTTCGTCGACTTCGAGCGTGAAGGCGACGCCGCCCTTCAAATCGAGACCGAGTTGGAGGCGCCCCTTGGACTTCTGCAACAGGTAGTCGAGGAGGATGGCGTTGCGCTTTTCCGTGCTCTTGAGCGAGGACTCGAGCGTCTTCTCCGGGAAAAATTGGGCCAGATCGATGTCGCGCTCATTGGCGATGTCGCGCAGCGCAATGAAGACGCTCGGTGATTCGCCCTTTTCGTAACGCGTGGTGGCATCGGCCAACAGCGTCGTGAATTCCGCCGGTTTGGCGGAGGCTTCGCTTTTCACGAAGTCCGGGAAATCGCGGTCGTTGATCGGGAGGAGCGAGGAAACCGCCCACAGCACGATCGCGCAGCTGAGCGTCAGTTTCCAGAGGTTGCGTTTGAACATTTAGGTCTTGGGTTAAAAACAGGAAACCGCGCGGCCGGTGACGCGACGCGGGTAACACGCCCGATCACGGGGCGCAAAAGGGGCATTATTTGCGGTCGGATTTGGCGACAAGCGCAGAAACGAAGGTCTTGCCAACTTCGAACTTGGAATCGTCGGAGACGCGCACCACGAAACGATCCTCCTTCACGGCCACGATGGTCCCGAAGATCCCACCGGAGGTTACGATTTCGTCACCGTTCTTCAGCTCCTTGACCATGGCATCGTGCTGTTTCTGCTTTTTGCGCTGCGGCGCGATGAGCAGGAAATACATGGCAGCCATCAGCAAAAAGATCGGCATCATCCCGAACAAACCCGAGGTAGCCGAGGGTGCGGCTGGTGAAGTTTGAGCGAGTAGCAGAGTCAATGGAGTCATTTTCGTCGTTGTGTGTTGTTGAAAGCCAAAAAAGAAACAGTCATCTAACCGATCCCGCTTCTCAAAAAGCAAGCCACAATCCCTCCGCTACTAAGCCCTTGAAAAAGCCACCTGCCGCCGCCTGGACCGCCGCCCAATCCGAAGACCACTACGGGTTCAAACGCTGGGGTGCCGGTCACTTCGGGGTGAACGCCTCGGGTGATGTCGAGGTCCGTCCCCTCGGCGATGATCGTGCGATCCGCATCATGGATGTGATCGATGAAGCCGTGGGCATGGGCTTGAAGGCGCCGATGGTCATCCGCTTCCAGGATCTGTTGCGCCATCGCGTCACCCAGCTGAACCAGCTCTTCCGCAAGGCCATCGCCGAAGAGGATTACAGCGGTCGGTATCGCGGGGTATTCCCGATCAAGGTCAATCAGTTGCGCGAGGTCGTCGACGAGATCGTCGATGCCGGGCAAGAGTTTGGTTATGGTTTGGAAGCCGGTTCCAAACCCGAGCTGATGATTGCACTCGCCATGCACGAGGGCGAAGACCGCCTCATCATCTGCAATGGCTACAAGGATCACGACTACATCCGGTTGGCCTTGATCGGCCGGAAACTCGGGAAACAAGTTGTCATCGTCGTCGAGCAACTCGCCGAAGTGGATGACATTATCCACTTGTCCAAAGAGACCGGCGTCGAGCCGTTGGTCGGCTTTCGCGCCAAGCTGCTGACTCGTGGCGAGGGCAAATGGGCGATGTCGACCGGCGACAACGCCAAGTTCGGACTCAACACGGCGGAGATCCTTTTTGCGGCGGAGAAGATGAAGAAGGCCGGGCTCGAGCACTGCGTGAAGCTCGTCCATTTCCACATCGGTTCGCAGGTGCCCAACATCCTCACGATCAAGAACGCCGTGGTTGAGGCCTCCCGCTTCTACTGCCAGCTCGTGAAGATGGGGTTCCCCATGGGCCTGCTCGACGTCGGCGGCGGCCTTGGCATCGACTACGATGGTTCCCGCACGAACTACGAGAGCTCAATGAACTACTCGATGGCGGAATACACCCGCGACGTCGTGGCCAACATTCGCGATATCTGCAACGAGGCCGATGTGCCCGTCCCTGACATCGTCAGCGAGTCCGGTCGCGCGGTCGTCGCGCCCCACTCCATGCTCGTGGTCGAGGTCTTCGAGCGCATCAACAAGCGCGAAACGCTTGGCGTGAAACATCGCCCGAAGAAAAAGCACAAGGTCGTGCGCGACCTCGAGGCGCTCGCCCGCAATAAGTCCAACTTGGGCCGCCTCGAACGTTATCATGACGCCGTGCAGCGCAAGGAAGAGGCGTTCTCGCTCTTCAATCTCGGCTACCTCGACCTCGAAAATCGCGCGGCCGCCGAATCCTATTTTTGGCAGATCTGCGAACAACTCGCCTCCGAAAACGCGGAGTCCGGTTATGTGCCGGAGGAGCTGCATGACCTCACGGCCACCATGGCCGACCAATACGTCTGCAACTTCTCGGTCTTCCAGTCGTTGCTCGATCACTGGGCCCTCAAGCAGCTCTTTCCGATCGCGCCGCTCCATCGGCTCACGGAAAAACCGACGGTCAACGCCATCTTGGTCGACATCACGTGCGACTCCGACGGCAAGATCAACAGCTTCATCGATCTGCAGGACACCGACGACACGCTCGCGCTGCATCCGCTCGACGGGAAGCCTTACTACTTGGGCGTTTTTCTCACCGGCGCCTACCAAGACATCATGGGCGATCTGCACAATTTGTTCGGTCGCGTGAACGAGGTGCACGTCTTCCTCGAGGATGATGAGCCGGACGGTTACTACATCGAAGATTCGATCAGTGGCAGCCGCATCCGCGATGTGATCAACGGCGTGCAATACAAGCACGACGATCTCGCCCGTAAGCTCAAGGCCCAGATCGACGCCGCCACCAAGCAAGACCGCATCAAGCCTCGCGAAGGCATGCGCTTGTTGGAGTTCTATGATGCGGTGATGGAGAACAAAACCTACCTCAACATCGAACGGGCGAAGAAAAAACCCGCGACGCGGGCCAAAAGTAAAAAAACCTGATCGGCGGCTCCGGGCCCGGTCCGCATTCGCTAGTTTGACGTCGCGAGTTTGTTGGGCACGGTCGGGCCGTGCTTCGCACGGTCACACCCGAGTTACTCGACGCGCTTCCGCCCGACTCCGCCGCGGCCCGGCACAGCCGACGGGATCTGCGTTGGTTTAACGCGGCGATGGCCACGACGCGGTGGTGGCGGCGCACGTTGCCTCCGCTGCAACATGAGCGACCGGGCGTCGGTGGCATCGAGCTGGGCGCCGGCGATGGTCAGCTCGCCCGCCGCTTTGGGCTCGCCGCGATCGATTTGACGCCGGTGCCCGCCACATGGCCGCAGCAGCCGCGGTGGCATCAAGCAGACATCACGGCTTTCGATGCCTGGGGCGATTACCCCATCGTTTGCGCCAACTTGTTTTTGCATCACCTGTCCGCCGAAGCCCTGCGCGATCTCGGCGTGAAATGGGATCGCCATGCAACCGTGATTGTCGCGTGCGAGCCATGGCGTGCCCGGGCGTTCCAGCCGGCCTTTGCCGTTTTGTGTTTGGCCATTCGCGCCCACGCGGTGAGTCGCCATGACGGGCACGTCAGCATTGCGGCGGGGTTTCGTGGCGACGAATTGCCTGTGCTCCTGGGACTTTCGTCCGCCCGCTGGGAGTGGCGAATTCAACACCATCGGTTGGGCACCTACCGCATGGTCGCCCGCCGTCGCGCGGAACGTTTATCATGATGGCGCCGACGCACAGTCGGCCGGTCGAAATCGTGGGCGGTGGACTTGCCGGTCTCGGACTTGCGCTGGGCCTGCGGCAACAGGGCGTCCCGGTCATTTTGCACGAAGCCGGCCGGTATCCCCGACACCGCGTGTGCGGCGAATTTATCACGTCACTCGACGCAGCCACCATGGAGCAGTTGGCGCTGGGGCCGCATTTGCGGGACGCTCGTCCGGCAAGTCGCGTGACGTGGTTTCACGGTGCGCACGCTCAACACACGCAAACCCTCCCGACACCGGCGCTGTGCCTCAGTCGACATTTGCTCGACCGTCGACTCGCGCAGGCCGCCATGACGGCCGGGGTTCAATTGCAGGAGGGCTCGCGCGTGTCGCGGCAACCGGCGGACGGCGTCGTCTTCACCCGTGGCCGGCGTCCCGACCCCTCGTCCCGGTGGATGGGGCTAAAGCAACACTTCCGCGGCCTGCGCCTCGTGGATGATCTTGAGTTACACCTTGGGCAGCGCGCCTACGTTGGACTCACGCGCATCGCAGATGATCGCGTGAATGTCTGCGGTCTCTTTTCGCGTGGTCCGGCCGGTTCCGGCGCAGCCAGCGCCAAATCCCTCGATCCTTTTTTGCGCCGGGCCGGCCTTGCCGCACTGGCCGATCGCATCGCGGCCGCCCAGCCAGATCCGTTGTCGTTTTGCGCCGTGGCGGGTTTGTCGTATGCCCCACCGGCGGTCACGACCGACGGCCTGTCATTGGGCGATCATTTTGCGCTGATCCCGCCTTTTACGGGCAACGGCATGACGGTTGCGTGGCAAAGCGCCGCCCTCGCCTTGCCCCATTTGGTGGCTTGGTCACGCGGCGAATCTTCGTGGGGCAAAACGACGGCCGAGATTCGGGCAGACCTCACTCGCGTGCTCGGCCCGCGACTGGCCCGGGCCCGCCGACTGCATCCCTTTCTCCTCCACCCGATCGCCCAATCGCTCCTGGTTTCGGCGGCGCGGCTGAACCTCGTGCCGTCGGATCGCCTCTATCGCTTGCTCCACTGATATCCCCATGTTTCTCCACGCTCTGGCCACCGCCAACCCTGCCCGTTCGCTCAGTCAGGACGACTGTTGGACGATCGCGCAACGCTCTCCCGCCGTGCAGGAAGGACTGCACCGCCGCAGCCAACTCATTCTGCGCACCGTCCTCCGGGGCCACTCGGGCATCGATCAGCGGCAATTTGCCGTGAGCGACGTGAACCGTATCTTTGATCTCGATACCGACGATCTCAATGCCGAGTTCCGTCGGGCCGCGCCGGAATTGGCGGCAAACGCATTGCGACCGGCGTTGATCGAGGCCGGGCTCGATCCGCAACAACTGGACGCACTTGTGATTTGCACGTGCACCGGCTACCTCTGTCCCGGTGTGACCAGCTACGTTGCCGAACAACTCGGCTTGCGCCCGGATGTCTATTTGCAGGACTTGGTCGGCCTCGGATGCGGGGCGGCCATCCCGGCGTTGCGCGCGGTCCAGGGCATCCTCGCCGCCCGCCCCGACGCCGTGGTGGCGTGCGTCGCCGTCGAGGTCTGCTCCGCCGCCTTTTACTTGGACGACGATCCCGGGGTCATTATCAGCGCCTGCCTGTTTGGCGATGGTGCCGCCGCCACGATTTGGCGAAGCATCGCCGGCCCCTCCGGTTTGCGGGCGCACGGTTTCGATACCGTGCACCAACCGGAACATCGTGACCGCATCCGCTTCGAGCATCGGCACGGGAAGTTGCGCAATCTCCTGCACTCTTCCGTGCCGGGGTTGGCCGCCGCCGCTGTCGCCGAACTCCATCATCGCGCCACGGCGGCTCCCGAGGCCCGGCGCATCAGCCGCATTATTGCCCATTCCGGCGGAAAGGACGTGATCGACGCACTGGAATCCGTGCTCCCCGGTCACACCCTCGACGCCACGCGAACCGTTCTCCGTCACCACGGTAATATGAGCAGTCCGTCCGTGCTGTTCGGCCTCGCGGAGGCGCTAAAGAGCGGTGCCCCAACGACTGACACCGACTGGTGGCTCACGGCCTTCGGTGCCGGGTTCAGCGCGCACGGTTGTCGACTCGGGTTGGCCTAGCTCCGTCGGGGGAAGTTTTCTCGCGTTTGGACCGCACGACCGTCACGTTTCACTGTCAGTCGAAGGCCCGGACCAGTGACTTTAATCCAGCTTTCGACCGCGCGTGCGCGGTCGATGCCTCCCGTTTCGATCCTCCCGCGATGCCCAAGCCGACCGCTCCCATTCTCTACGTGCGCCCGGGGTGCACTGCCTGCCTGCACATCATCGGAGTGCTCGATCGGAACAAGATTGACTACGAACTCGTCGACACCTCCCGACGCCCGGTTCCCGCTTGGCTGGCAACGCAGCCCGAGTTGCCACTACCCGCCTTAAATTGGGAAGGCACCCGACTCCGCTCGCTCGATGTCACTCAGTTGATTCGTTTCCTCAAAGATCGCGACGTGCCGGTCTTTAAGGCGCACCCGCATCCCATCACCGCGATTCCGCGTCACCGCCACTCGTGACGCGGATAACGCCGCGACAGCTCGGCTTTCACCTTGGGATACATGTCCCGCCAGAAACGTTCCAAATCCTCGGTCACCTGAATCGGGCGGTGATTGGGGGCGAGGATTTCAAATTTCACCGGCACGCGACCGTGTCCCACCGCAAAGGTTTTTTCGATGCCGTAGAGCTCTTGTATCCGAGCATTCAGCACGGGCGGTCCCTCGACTTCATAGCGTAATCTCGCCCGGCGGCCGTTCGCCATCGTGAGCTTTTCGGGCAAGTAATCATCAAGCACGGCAAACTGCTCCGCCGTCAGCCAATCGCGGAGCACCGGCATGACCGCTTTGTCCTTCAATTCACGGGCGCCATAGCTCCCGTAGCAGACCTGTTCGATCAATGTGGCCCGGTCCCCTTCCGTGATGGGGGTGATCTCCAATTCAGGAAACCATTCCGCCAGCCGGTTTACGCGCACGATCCACTGCTCCACCTTCTCATCCCAAGCCAGAAGCTTGATGCGCCCGGCCGTCACCTCCGCCGCGAGCAATGCGGCCGCCGCCCCTGCCGGAGGTTCGTCCGCCGTCGGTTTACTCTCCAACACCAGGTCACGAAAACGCCGTTCCCGTCGCGCGATCACTCGCCGGATTTCCGGATCAAACAGCACCCCCACCTCTTCGACCAAGTCGTCGGGAAACAGCTCCTTGAGCCAAGCCTCCTCGATTGCCGTAGCCATCGAAAGCAACACGTTTACCTCGCCGCCGCGGCCTTCGATTTCGCTGATCTCCGCCGCGACCAAGAGCGTCGCCTCCTGGATCACACTTTCCCGCGCCAAGACGCCGCGGCGCCCGTGCACCAATTCACAACGCAACGTGCCGCGGTCGAGTCGCTTGGCAAACTGGTCGGGAAACCCGACCAAGACGCATTTGCGCAAAGCGTCCTCGTCGATGCCACGTTCGCCAACGTCGAGACCTTGTTTTTCGGCGATGCCCAAAAACTGTTCCCACAGCGGTCCGACTTGTCTCGCCCCTTGCGCGTGCACGCCAATGCGGGAGCAGGCGTCCAGCGAGAAGCGTTGTGCCGCCGCGTATTCCCACGCTCGCATCAGCCGGAAAAAGTCGCTGCCGTCCTCGTCTCCCAGCGTTGATTGGCGCGCCGCTTCGACATCGCGGGAAACGCCGCGCAACAAAAAATTTCGTCCTTGGGTCAGCGCGGCCATCAAGGCCACCCGCCGCACGCAACCGCGCTCACCCGCCTCCAAAAACATGCGTGCATAACGCGGATGCACGGGAAACGACAACATGCGTCGGCCCGTCTCGGTGATGATGCGCCGCTTGCCCGCCAAGGCCCCCAAATCCGCCAGCAATGTTTCCGCCCGCTCCAAGCCCCTCGCGTCCGGTCTTTCGAGCCACGGAAACGTCGCGATATCGTCGACCCCGCTCGCCTTCAAGGTAAGCACCACCTCGGCCAGATCCAGCCGCCGCACCTCGGGCAACTCCTGTCGCGGGCGCTCGGCATGTTCCTTTTCCGTCCACAGCCGCACACACCGTCCCGGTGCCGTGCGGCCCGCTCGACCGGCGCGTTGGTCCGCACTCGCGATGGACACCTTTTCGATCAACAAGGTGTTGATCCCGCGGGCGGCATCGAAGCGGGCCACGCGCGCCAAACCCGCATCCACGACAACGGTCACGCCATCAATGGTCAGCGAGGTTTCCGCGACGTTGGTGGATACGATTATTTTGCGTCGTTCGCTGCGTTCGACGGCGCGATCCTGCTGCTCCGCCGTGAGCTCGCCGTGAAGCGGCAAGACCGCAAACCCACGGAGGCCCCGCTCGTTTTGCAACGCCTGCACCGTGCGACTGATTTCATAGCCGCCCGGCATGAAAACCAGCATGTCCCCCGCGGTTTCGCCGGCGAGGCGCGCGCATTCTTGGGCGGCCACGTCCCACACGGGTTCACGTTCGAAGTCAGCCCGCCGAGGCAGGTATTCGATCGCCACCGGGAAGCTGCGGCCCCGCGATTCGAGCACTTTGCAGGGGGCAAGATAGTCGCCCAACACCCCGGCATCCAGCGTGGCCGACATCACCACCAGCTTCAGGTCCGGCCGTCGCGTGCCCTGCAGTTGCTTGGCTCGCGCCAAGGAAATGTCGCCATAGAGATGCCGCTCGTGAAATTCATCGAAGATGATCGCGGCCACGCCACGCAACGAGGGGTCCGCCACCATTTGCCGCAGCAGAATCCCTTCCGTCACGAAGCGGATCTTCGTGCGCGCCGAGACCTTCGTGTCGAGTCGTATCTGGTAACCGACTACATCGCCGAGCGGTGAATGCAGTTCTTCGGCCACGCGTCGCGCGACCATGCGGGTCGCCAGACGTCGCGGTTGCAGCACCACGATTTCACCGGTCTCAGCAAAGCCGTGGGCCAGGAGCATCTGCGGGAGCTGCGTCGATTTGCCGGATCCGGTCGGCGCCTGCACGATCACCCGGCCACCCTCGCCCAACGCCACGACGAGATCGTTCTCCAATTCATAGATGGGCAAATCGCGCGGGTTCATCAGCAAACGCGCAGGCTCATGACGCACCCGGACCCGACGCAAGCGAGATACGAAAGTCAGGGTGGATTATCCCTAACCCGCCGCCGTGGAGGGGTCAGGTGATCCACTGGTCACAGGACGAACGAAGCTGATGCCCGCGGCGGGTTAAGGCCCCCCTGCGTCGCGCCTCATCAACTAATGTTCCCCACCCTGCCTCCATGATTGATCATCGGTCATTCCTCCGGCCCGGTTCGCGGGCCGGAGGTTGTTCACCAGTTATTCACTTTCCAGCTACCAGTGAATAAGTTGTGCATGTCAAAAACGTGACATGCCGCCCATCCATCCCCACGCTCAGGCTCGTTCTTTGAGAGAACAGTCCAGCGCACAACGGCCTGAAAAATCCGTTGAAAGCGGAGACTGGGATACGCCCGGGCAACCGGGGAAAGGTGGGCCAAAGCTGGTTTGGCCGGCCCCTCAGGATGAGCCGCGAGTGATCGCGCGCCGGAGGCATATCTCACCAGCTCCTCAGACCGGGGTCGTGCCCGGTCCAGTATCACGAAAATCAGGAGCTGAGCGACGAGACGCGAAATCAGAAACCGCGTTCGAGTCGAGTCAGGTGACGGGTAAGTTTCGAGCCCGTCGCTGATACCGTGACCCGAGAGGGTTCTGGCTGCTACGGTAGCACCAGCACGCGACACGATTCCGGGCGGGTCCATCCCGCCGCAAGGCGGCTCCCCATCGGGAAACGCGCGAAAGCGGAAACGAGTCACGGGAGACCGGCGAGTTTGGCAACTCTCGTAAACGTCTCTAAACCCGGGCGGTGCGTCACAACGCGATCACCCGATTTGCAAGGTCGAAGGCAGCCTGAGAGGTAAGAGGTCAGACCCGTCACACGGGGCCAACGCCCGGCCACCAGCCGGGGCCGTCCCCGTGGCTACGGTGCCGACACGAAAGCACCCTTGCAATCGCGTCAGCACCTTGTCCGGCGCAATGTTCCCGGCAGGGCACGTTCGAACCGGGCAAAGAGGCCTCACTCAAGAGACTCCGACCAGCGATGATCGGAGCGATCCCGCCATGAGATCGAAATCTGCGCATGCCGTGCAGAGTGGCGTCGGGGAGTTTGCAGCCCGCGAAAGCGAGAGCGCCCAATGCAAACGACCGGGAAAGAGTGCGTGGCGAGCACCCATCCCCCATTTTGGCCCAGCGAACTCCCGTTCGCTGGGCCTTTTTGGTTTTTCGGTCCATCAGGGGCCGCCCCGCTCACGCCTTGCCTCCCTGCGTTCGTCGGGGGAGATGCGGACAGAAAATCGTGTGTGATCCCCCCACGCCTTCCGCCTTGCCTTCGCCCGGGACGGGGCACAACGTCTTCGCTTTTTCGTCTTCACCTGCCTGCCCGCCGCCCTTGAGCGCCATGAACCAGAACATCCGCAACATCGCTATTATTGCCCACGTCGACCACGGGAAGACTACCCTCGTCGACCAATTGCTCCAACAAGCAGGCACCTTCCGCGCCAACCAACAGGTTGCCGAGCGCGCCATGGACTCCATGGATCTCGAAAAGGAAAAGGGCATCACCATTAAGGCGAAGAACACCTCGGTGCACTGGGAGGGCAAAATCATCAACATCCTCGACACCCCGGGTCACGCCGACTTCGGCGGCGAGGTCGAGCGCGCGCTGCGCATGGTCGACGGCGTGCTTCTCTTGGTCGACGCCTACGACGGTCCCCAGGCCCAGACCCGCTTCGTGCTGCGCAAAGCGCTGCAACTCGGACTCAAAGTCATCATCGTCATCAACAAAATCGACCGTGATAACGCCGACCCGAAGGGCATGTATGACAAGGTTCTCGAACTCCTCCTTGAGCTCAACGCCACGGAGGAACAATTCGACGCTCCCGTCGTTTACGGCTCTGGCCGCGACGGCTACATGATGAAGAAGCTCGGCGACCCCAAGGACGGCCTGAAGCCCCTCTTCCAAACCATTCTCGACCACATTCCGCCGCCGTTCGCCCGTCCGAACCAGCCGTTCCACATGTTGGTTTCCAACATCGACTGGAGTGACTACGTCGGCCGTATCGCCGTCGGCAAGATCCTCGGCGGCGTCATCAACGTGGGTGACCCGGTTTACGTTATCCGGCACAGCGACGGTGAACGCAAACGTGGCAAGATCACCAAGGTCTTTGAGTTCACGGGTCTCGGCACCACCGAGGTGGAGTCCGCCGTCGCCGGCAACATCGTCGGTCTCTCGGGTTTTGAAGACATCGATATCGGCGACACGTTGACCGCCGATGCCGAAGGTCACGCCCTGCCCTTCACCGACATCGATCCGCCGACCCTCGAGATGCAGCTCGCCGTCAACGACGGTCCGCTTGTCGGCAAGGAAGGTAAGTTTGTCACCTCCCGTCAGCTCCGGGAGCGTCTCTACCGCGAGGTGAAGACCAACATCTCGATTTCGGTCGAAGATTCCACGACCTCCGGCGGCGCATTCAACGTGAAGGCCCGTGGCGCCATGCAGATCGCGGTGCTCGTCGAGACGATGCGCCGCGAAGGTTTCGAGCTGCTCGTCTCTCGTCCGACCGTCATCACCAAGGAAATCGACGGTCAACTCCAAGAGCCTTACGAAACCGTCTGGATCGAAGTTCCGGATGACTGCGTGGGTTCGATCATGCAGAACCTCGCCAACCGCAAGGGCCAGCTGACCAACATGGAAAAGCTGAACGCGACCACCATGGTTGAGGCGACCATCACGACTCGGGGTCTCATCGGCATGGAGGTTGACCTCGTCAACGCTACCAGCGGTCACGGCGTCATGTCCCACTTGTTCAAGGAATACGGCCCTTGGTCCGGCGATCTCAGCACTCGCATCACGGGCACGCTCGTTGCCACCGAAGCCGGTGAAACCACCGCCTACGCGCTCGAAAGCACGCAAGAGCGCGGCAAACTCTTCGTCGGCGCCGGTGAGGCGGTTTACGAAGGCATGATCGTGGGTGAGAACCCGCGTAACGAGGATATCCCGGTGAACGCCGTGAAGGCCAAGCAACTGACCAACTTCCGTTCCCAAGGTTCGGGTGTCGGCACGCAGCTCACGCCGGCCATCAAGATGTCGCTGGAGCGCGCGATCGAATACATCGCCACCGACGAATACGTCGAGGTCACGCCGAAGAACCTACGTTTGCGCAAGAAGATCCTGAACGCCAACGAGCGCCGCAAGGCGGAGCGTTCCGGCAAAAGCCAGGCCTGAGACCCGGCGCGCCGGATCTCGTCTCCTCCGGTCACTTTCCAAGCCGGTCTACGTTCGCGTAGACCGGCTTGTTTGCGTCCGCGCACGAACGGTCTATGAAAGATCGATGCGTTTTTCTGTCGCTTGGCTCTTTGCGTTCGTCGTCATCGCCACCACTCGGGCGGCGCCCCCCTCGCCGTTCTCGGATCAATTGCTCCGCGACGAGGCGTTTTGGGGCGACGGTCAGGCCGAATATGCCGTCTTCGATGCCCGGGAAAACCGCTATGGCACGCTCCGCGACACCGTCGTGCGTCACATCCTCGTGCGCGAAGACTTCGCGGCCGCTGCTCAAGTCAAAGCCGATGACTGGCAGGCGCCGGGCACGTATCCGGTTATCAAGCTCAACCAAGTCATCACGGTGCCCACTGGAACTTACCGCTACGACCAAGGACATTCCTCGTTCTGGCGCGTGCAGGACGGTGCGCTCATCAAGTTTGCCCAAACCACGAACGATTCCTGCGGACTCACCTACAAACAAGGCAATCGCACGAACGATGTCTGGCGCTATCGGGCCTTCACCTATTGGGAAGGCATGAACGAGGTCGACCGCACGATCAAGCCGCCGCCCAACGCCCTGTTTTACGACGAGCTGCCGTTCAAACTACGCCTCATCGATTGGGGGCGCGTCACCCTTTTTGAGGCCCCTTTGATTGCCTCCGTCATCGGATCAAAAGCCGACCCATTGGACTGGTCCACCGCCGTCTTTATGGTCGAAAAAACCGCTGCCGGTTGGCGCGTCACGGTCAAGCACGACCGCGGCACCGATCAGCTCACCTACGATCTGGCGTCCCCTCACGCGCTGAAGCGCTGGACGCGCTGGGATGGGAGCGAGCTGGTCCGCCGGCAACTGATACGCCTGCCCTATTGGAAACTCAACCAGCCCGGCGACGAACGCTACCTCCAGCCCGGCGCGACGTATCCGTAAACCGGAGCCCCGGCGGCCAATCCCAGTGACTGCGTTTCTCAGGGTTTGTCCGCCGGCGCCATCGCGCGTTCGTGCTTGTTGACCTCCTGCTCGATTTCGTCGGCGCGGATCAAACCGTGAGCGCTCGAATTACCGCTCACTTTGACCACCAGCGCATCGAGCAGAATGTAGAAAATCGGAATCACGAACAGCGTGAGGAAGGTGGAAACGGCCAAACCGCCGACGATGACCAAGCCCAGCGGATTGCGTGATTCCGCTCCTGGTCCGGTCGCCAGGGCCAACGGCACCGCGCCCAAAATGGTCGAAATCGACGTCATCAGAATCGGGCGGAAGCGCAGCGTCGCCGCTTCAAATGCCGCCTGCGTCGCGTCGCGACCGTCGATGCGCAGCTGGTTGGCGAACTCGACAATCAAAATACCGTTCTTCGCCACCAGACCGATCAGCATGATCAATCCGAAGCGCGAAAACAGATTGTCCGTCAGGCCCGGTCCCCAGAAGCGGGAGCAATAGAGAATCGTGATGCCGCCCGAGATCGCGAGCGCCACCCCGGTGAAGATTGTGACGGGGTGAATCCACGATTCGAACTGCGCGGCCAAAATCAAGAACGTGAACAACAGCGCCAGCCCAAACAACACGACCGCGTCATCCGAGCTGTCGACGAACTCCTTGGTCTCGCCCTCCCAGGTGTAGCCGTAGTTCTCCGGGAGGATGTCGGCGGCCATCTTTTCGAGCTCGACCACACCGTCGCCCTGAGTCGTTCCATCGGCCAATTGTGCGGTGATCGTGATCGAACGCTGCCGGTCCACATGCGGATAACTTTCCGGCACGATCTCCTCCACGTAGGTCACGAGATTGCTCAATTGCACCAACGTGCCTTCGGTCGACCGCACGTAAATCTTGCCCAAGTCGGACGGTGTCGCGCGATCCGAATCCTCGACCTGCACGCGCACATCATACTCGTCGGCTCCGCGGCGGAACCGTGTCACGCGGCGACCGCCAAAAAGCGATTCCAGCGTGGTCGCGATGTCGACCACGGGAACCTTCAAATCCGCCGCACGAGCCCGGTCCACCCGCACATTTAGTTGGGGCTTGTTGGGCTGGGGATCGATCCGCGCCTGCCCCAGCACCGGATTGTTGCGCATGTTGCTCGCGAATTTTTCGGCCAGCTTTTGCAGCTCCTCAAACTCCGGTCCCTGCAAAACGATTTGCACGCCGCCAGCCGTGCTCCGCCGACCACCCAGCGGACGGATGGCCGCGGCCAGGATCATTCCCCCAGTGTTTTTCTGAAATTCGCCGCGCAGGGAACCCAGGATTTCCTGCGTGCTGCGGGTGCGCTCCTCCCAAGGCTTGAGCGTGACAAACATGAAGCCGCGCGCCGCGCTGCTGCCAAAGCCCGTGATGCGGAACATGCGGTCGACCTCCGGGGTGTCGAGGAGCACTTTTTCAGAATCGGCCGCGTAGGACGATGCATATTCCGGGGTCGAGCCGAGCGGAAAGTTGAGGATAACCCGAAAGATGCCGCGATCCTCGGAGGGCGTGAGTTCCCGTTGGAGTTTCGTGTAGAGCCAGGGGCCGAGCAGCGCGAAGGCACCGCACAGCACCAGCACGATGACTTTGTGCCGTAGCGCGGAACGCAGCATGCCGGCAAACAGACGGTTGATCCGTTCGAAAAACGGCTCCGTTTTTTCGTATAGCCAGCCATGGTGCAGGTGACCGCCGGTCGTGCGCTTCAGCCGCAAAATGCGCGAGCACAACATCGGCGTAAACGTGAGTGCGACGAAGCTCGACACGATGACCGAGATCGCGAGCGTGATGCCGAATTCGTAAAAGAGCCGGCCGGTGCTGCCCGACTGGAACGCCACCGGCACGAAGACCGCGCCCAACGTCAATGTGGTCGAAATCACGGCGAACGCCATTTGCCGCGCGCCGAAGATCGACGCATGAATCGGCGCCTCCCCCTCCTCAATGCGCCGATAGATGTTTTCCAGCATCACGATGGCGTCATCGACCACGAGGCCGACGGCCAAAACAAGCGCGAGCAGCGTCAGCAGGTTCAGGCTGAAGCCCATCAATTTCATCATCGCGAACGAGCCGATCAACGAGACCGGAATCGCGACCAACGGGATCATCGTTGCCCGCCAATCGCGGAGGAAGAGGAAGATCGTGAGCACCACCAGAACCCCGGCGATGTAGAGCGATTCGTAGACTTCCGCCACCGAGCGCTCCACGAAGATGCTCGTGTCGTAAGCGATCTCCAGGTTCACCTCCTCCGGCAGGTTGCGCTTAATCTCGGGCAACATCGCCTTCACTTCGGAGGCCACATTGAGCAAATTCGCCTGAGTCTGCTTTTGCACCTGCACCGCGACGTTGGTCCGCCCGTTGTAATACGACGCGATGCGGTAGTCGCTCGACCCCAGCTCGACACGGCCGATGTCATTGAACTTCACCTGATAGTCGCCGCGCGTGGCGATCACCAGATTCTCGTAGTCCGAAGCTTCGTTCATGCGGCCTTGGAGGCGCACCCCGAACTCTCGGGTCAGCGACTCAATCCGGCCGCTGGGGATGTCGACGTTTTGCTGGCGCAAGGCCCGTTCGACGTCGGCCACGGTTAACTGGAAGGCGGCGAGTTTGTCCGGATCCACCCAGAGGCGCATCGCAAATTCGGGACCGCGTATGGAAACCCCCGATACGCCGGGCACGGTTTGCAGGCGGGTGGTGACGATGCGTTTCGCCATCTCGCCGAGTTCCAAGCGCGTAAACCGGTCCGAGTTCATCGACAAGGTCAGCACCGGATCATCGTCTGCATCGGCTTTCGAGACCTCGGGATTATCGACCTCTTCCGGCAAGCGGTCCCGCACGCGGCTGATCTTGTCGCGCACGTCATTCGCCGCGACGTCGATGTTGCGCCGCAGATCGAACTCGAGCGTAACGTTGGAACGCCCGTCGCCGGAGCTGGAGCGCATCAACTTGATGCCGTCAATGGAGGACAGGGCCTCTTCGATCGGCTCGGTGATCTGCGTTTCGACGACCTCGGCCGAAGCGCCGGGGTAACTGGTGGAAACCGAGACGACCGGCGACTCGACCTGCGGGTATTCGCGCACGGGCAGGCTTTTGAACGCCAGCAAACCCACGATAACCAGAAGCAACGACAGGACGATACAGACGACCGGTCGCTTGATGGAGATGTCCGAGAGGATCATGGGGCGAAGAGGATCGGCCGGTTATTGAGCCACGCTGAACTGATCGCGCAACGGCTTCGGATCCAGCGGCGCGCCGGGAAAGAGGATCAAGGCTCCGACGCCCGAGGCGACGACTTGCGCGCCTTCGGCGATGTCGCCCTGCAGGGGGGCCACCTCGACGATGCCACGCGTCCGCAAACCTGTGCGCACCGGCACGAATTGGGCGACCTTCGCGCCGTCCTTCTCCCCGACGAGGATGATCTGCACGCCCCGCGCATCGGCCAGAATCGCGCCTTCCGGCACGGTGAGCACGCTTTTGCGTTCTTCGAGCACCAGCGTGACGTTGGCGAACATCCCCGGGCGCAGCGTGGCCGGCGGTTGGTCGAGGAGGGCTTTCACCTCCGATGCCCGGCTGGCGCGATCAATCGTGGAGCTCACAAAATAGACTTTTCCGTCGATGCCTGTTTCCTCCCCGCTCGTTTCGGAGCGGATCATCGCCCGCACGATCGAGCCCGGCTTCACTTTGGCCAAGTAGCGCTCCGGCACTTGGAACCCGATTTTCATGTGGCTGAGATCGTTGACGGTCGTGATGACGCTGGAAGGCGTAACGTAGTCTCCCGGGGAGATCACGCGTGAGCCGGCGATCCCATCGAAGGGCGATTTGACCTCGGTTTTCTGAATGCGGAGCTGGAGCAATGAGCGCTCGGCCTCGGCCGACGAGAATTCGCTCCGGGCCTGATCGTAGGCGGACTGGGAAATGGTGCGGGACTCGCTGAGGTTGCTGCTGCGCTCGACGTTGAGTTTGGCGAGGTTGTAGCGGGCGTCGACTTGGGCGAACTGAGCCTGCAACTCCGAGTCGTCGATCTTCAGCATGACCTCCCCTTTTTTTACGGGTTGGCCTTCGTCAAAAAAGATCTGGCGCACGAGGCCACCGATTTCGGGGCGGATCTCGGCCGATTCGTTGGCCGCGAGGGTGCCGACCAAGTTGAGCGTTTCCTGCAGATCGCGGCGCGCGAGCGATACGACCTCGACGACTTGCGGCGTGCGAGCGCTGCCCGGTCGCCCTCCCGGGGCGCCGGCTCCCGCCGTCGGCGCCGTCTTGTCACCACAGCCGGTCAACGCGACCAACGGCAGACATATTGCGGCGGCGACCCAAGAACGAAGAAGCAAAGACATGGAGAACGATGGAAAAATGGGAAACGACCCGCGACGCAACTCCCGAGCTGAGGTTACAGTTTGCCGAAACAAAAAGGGCGGGCATTTCGCCCACCCTGTTCTATTACTGATTTTGAAAGAAGCGTTAACCGATCGCCTCGCCATAAGCGACCGCATCCATGAGGTGGGCAACCGAGGCGTCGCTCGGTTTCACCTTCATAATCCAGCCGTCGGTGTAAGGCGATTGATTCACGAGTTCGGGGGTGGCATCGAGCGCGTCGTTGATCGCGACCACTTCGCCGGCGATCGGGGCGTAAAGATCGGACGCGGCTTTCACCGATTCAACCACCCCGAAGGTATCGCCCACCTCGAGCGTCTCGCCGACCTTCGGCGCTTGCACGTAGGTGATGTCGCCCAAGCTGTCCTGCGCGTAGTCTGTGATTCCGATGACGGCCGTGCCGTCGGATTCGATTTTAACCCACTCGTGGGATTTCGCGTAATGGTGATCAGCCGGAATTGAGCTCATGCGGTTTTCTTTAGTTCGACGAAGGGAGGTTTGACCAGTTGCAAGTTGAACCGCGTGCCGCGGATATCGACGGCCAAGCCGGTCTCAATCGCCCCCACCGCGACAAGGGCCGACCCAATCGCTTCACCGAGCATCGGTGACATCGTGCCCGAGAGGACTCGGCCGACTTCGGCACCAGAGGCATTCAGCACGGGGGTTTCGGCGCGCACGATACGGCGATCACCGGTCCGAAAAAAGACCACGCGTTGCGCACCGCCCGCCGTTTTCTCGACGGCCAAGGCTTCGCTCCCGACGAAGGGAACGCCCTTGTTGAGCTTCACGGTCCAGCCCAAGCCGGCGGTGAGGGGCGAAATCTTGTCCGTAATTTCGTGGCCATAGAGCGGATACCCGGCTTCGAGGCGCAAGCTGTCCCGCGCGCCCAGTCCGGCGAGTTGGAGGCCCTCCCCCGCGCCCGCCTGCATGAGGGCCTCGGCCAAGGCAGGCGCATCGTCAGCGGCATGATAAAGTTCGACGCCGTCTTCACCGGTGTAGCCCGTGCGGCTGATCAAACAGTGAATGCCGGCCACGGTGCCCTCGACGAAATGGTAGTAGTTGAGCAATCCTAGCTTCGCGCCGGTCAGGCGTTGCACGAGCTCGACCGCCTTCGGCCCCTGCACGGCCAGCAGCGCGTAGTCGCTGGAGCGATCATCGATCGTGACGTCAAAACCTTCGGCCTGTTGTTTGATCCACGCGATGTCCTTCGCGATGTTGCCGGCATTGATGCAGAGAAAGTAAACGTTCGGCTCGCGCATATAAACGAGCAAGTCATCCACCACCCCGCCGTCGGCATAGCACATCGGCGAGTAAAGCACCCGCCCCGGAAACAGTTTACTAACGTCGTTGGTAACAAGGTTATTGAGAAATTTCTCCGCATCAGGTCCCTTCACGTCGACCTCGCCCATGTGGCTGACGTCAAACAACCCTGCGGCCGTGCGCACGGCCCGATGCTCCTCTAGAATACTCTTGTATTGGACCGGCATCTCCCAGCCGGCGAAATCAACCAAGCGCCCGCCGTGGGCGACGTGAAAAGCGTATAGCGGTGTGCGCTGCAACGACGACATGGACCGACTACGCCCCGCCAGTCCGGGGCGTGCAAGCGCGGAAGCAAGCGGGTCGGTTATTGAGCGTAAAACTCGACGATCTTGGCCACCATGTAGCTGTGATCACGACGATTCACCATCCCGGTTTCCAAGAGGGCATCCGCTTGCAACACGTTATAAACCATCTCGGCATACGGGTCGGTGGGACGTTGCACCGGCAGCACGCTGGGGCGCAATTGCACCGAGACATCCGTGGGGGACAACTCATTTGAGGCGCCCGTTAGGTAGTCGACCCCCCAGCGCAGAAAACGCTGGTCGTAGCTGTTTGAGCTGGGCAACAACAAGGCCCGACCGGGATTAAAACCCTCCTTTTCGAAGGAAATCTGGTAGGCGCTTTTCCGCGGGAGCGACACCGCCAGAGGGGTTTTGCCGAGTCGAACGCCATCGATCGTCACGGACGCCCCGGAGGGCTGGGAATGAACTTCAACGCGCTGGCGACGGCCGTTCTCGATCGTGGCGCAACCGGCCAGACCAAAAACACCAAGGGCCAGCACCAACGCCGTAAGGGTGGAGCGGTATGTCATAGGGGAGGCTTGACGAAATCCCGGCGAATTCTGGCGGTCAAGGTTCAATGCCTTGAGCAAGCCTTGGCATAATTTTGACATCGTAATGCCCGCCACGCTGATACACTGCCGACCAAACATGTTCCTATTTGCGGTCTCGGTTATCTTCACCCTCGGGGTCTCGTTTCTCTGCTCCATCATGGAGGCGTTGATTCTGAGCACCTCTGTTTCGGAGATTGAAGCGCTCAAGAAGATCCGGCCTCGGCGCGGCGTTCTCTTGGAGAAGCTCAAGACCGAGCTCGACGAAACGATCTCCACGATCCTCACCCTCAATACCATCGCCAACACGCTCGGGTCGGTGATGATTGGCGGTCTGGCCGCCGATCTGTTTGGGCAGACCGCCCTCGGCGTCATCTCGGGCCTGCTGACGCTGGGCATTTTGGTATTCTCGGAGGTGATCCCGAAGAACCTGGGCGTGGTCTACCGACGCAGCCTCCAGCCCCATGTCGTGTATCCATTGATCTGGATGCGCAATTTTCTCCGGCCCATCACTTATGTGTGCAACATCCTTGTGCGGTTCGTCATCAAGGCGCCTCCGGAGGTCTACGATTCGGACCAGGAGATCATTTTGCTGGCCGAACGCGGCGCCCAGCAAGGCACGCTGACCGAAAGCGAATCGAGCATCATCGCCAATGCCCTGTCGCTTGATGCGGTGCGTATCAGCGAAATTATGACGCCTCGCACGGTGATCACCGCGCTGAAACGCAATGCCACGGTGGGCGAAGTGTTCCGCGAGTATCCGAATATCCCCTTCGCCCGGATTCCGGTCTACAACAAGAACCTCGACGACATCGTCGGCCTCGTGCGCCGGCGGGACTTGCTCAAGGCCAAGGCCAACGACCATGATCTCGACCTCGTCGCCAAGCTCATGCAGGAGGTGCATTTCATCCCGGAGACCGCCACCGCCGCCCATGCGCTGCAATTGTGCCTCAAAACCCACCAGCAGTTGGTCGTGGTGGTGGATGAGTTCGGCTCGACCGCCGGGGTGGTCACGATGGAAGACGTCATGGAATACCTGCTCGGCCGGGAGATTTTCGAGAAGGACGATGTCGCGGTCGATATGCGCGAATTGGCGCGCGCCCGGCTCCTGAAAATGAACCGCCCGCGGCGACCGGGCGACCTGCCGGGGGTGGCCGCTCCGCCGCCGCCCAAGCCCAAAATCTAGGCCTTCCGCATGTATCCTGTTTTCGCCTACTTGGTTCATGACCTGAGCCCGTTTCTCATTCAGTTCACCGACACCATCGGCATTCGCTACTACGGTCTGGCCTATGTGCTGGGGTTCTTTGGCGGCGCCTGGATCCTGCGCCGTTACGCGCTAAAAGGGCGCACGCCGCTCGCGGCCGCCGCCGTGAGCGATCTCATGATCGCGCTCGTTATCGGCGTCTTCGTCGGCGGGCGCTTGGGTTACTTCCTCTTCTATCAACCGGGAAACCTGTTCGCCAATCCGCTGGTCTTTTTTCGGGTATGGGATGGTGGCATGGCGTCGCACGGCGGGTTTCTCGGCGTGGCCTTCGCCTTGGCCTGGTTTGCCCGTCGGCAACGCCTCGGTTTTCGCCATCTTGGAGATCTGGTCACGTCCGTCGCGCCGCTGGGTCTGCTGCTGGGTCGGATCGCCAACTACATCAATGGCGAATTGTGGGGCAAAATCAGCTATGTGCGTTGGGCGGTGATCTTCCCCGACAGCGCCCTTCCCGGAACTCCGATCGCCGAGATTCCGCCGCGCCATCCCTCGCAGCTCTACGAGGCGGCGCTCGAAGGGGTGCTTCTTTTGGTCTATTGCCAATGGCGCGCTTGGCGCACGCCCGTGTTGCGCGATAAACCCGGCCGTCTCGCGGGCGAGTTTCTCTTGGGTTACGCGCTGGTCCGGGCCGTCGGCGAACTCTTCCGGGAGCCCGACGCGGGCCTGATCTTCGGGCTCAGTCGCGGCACGTTTTATTCGCTGTTCGTTGTTATGGCCGGACTGGCTTTGATCCTCCGGCCGGCGCCGCCCCTCGACCCAAGAGCACCTAGGGGATAAACCCTGGCGATCGAAGCTCGCCCCGATTTCGTGGGTTGAGCATTCGTGAAGCGTGCCCGGTCGATCACGCTTTTTTTTCGGACTGGTGGTGATCAGCTTAGCTCTGCTTAGCGGTTCAGCCGCGCAAGCAGGCACGAAGACCGATAATGGTCGAAAATGGATCCGCGGCCTCTATGTCGCGGAATCTCCCGCGCCCGAATTCCTGCCCCGCTCCGTAGCATTTAGCGCGGCTCGCCAACGCGCCTCCGCCGAGGCTGGCGCATTCGTTTTGACCGGCACGGGACGCTCGATGGAACCGCTGTATGCATCCGGCACGATCATGGTCGTCGCCCGGAAGAAATTCGAGGAGCTCCGCCGCGGTCAAACGATTCTCTATCGAAACCGGGCCAACGTCACCGTCGCTCACGTTTTGGTCGCCAAGTGTGCGGATGGCTGGCGCGTCGCCGGACTAAACAATCGCGTGCACGACAATGATGGCGTGCGGCCAGAGAACCTGCTCGGGGTCGTTGTCGCGGCGATCACGCCGGTCGTCGAACAGTCCGTCGCGTTGCGCTAGACTGCACGGATGCGTTCGGTCGCGGCGAAGATCCGTCACGCGTAATCGCCTCGGCCTTCGTCCAGATCGTGGCGGCGGCGCAATATCGTGCGCAGGGCGATTTTCACGCCCCGCTCAATCTCCGCCAAAGGCAAGCCGCCCGACAACGGCTGGGCCGGATCCAATATTGCCGGAACGTGAATGAACCCCGCCCGCGTGGGGCGACCTCGGACCGCGTGCATCAGACCGTAAAACACGTGGTTACACACATAGGTGCCTGCCGTCATCGAGAGTCGGGCAGGGATGCCGCCGTGTCCGAGATCGCGCACGATCGCTTTGACCGGCAAAGTGCTCCAGTAAGCCGCCGGACCGCGAGCGACGATCCGGGTTTCAATCGGCGCGTAGCCCGCGTTGTCGGGCATTCGCGCGTCATCCAAGTTCACCGCGATGCGTTCTGGCGTGATGGCATCCCTTCCCTGCGCCACGCCCAACGCCACGACCACGTCCGGACGATGCAACCGGAGAGCCGCGCGCAGTTCCCGCAGCGAGAGACCGAAGCAACAACTCAGGACCGCCCCTTCAATCTGCGCGCCGCCCAATCGGTGCCCTCGCAGCGCTCGCACCACGTCGGCCGAGGGGTTTTCGGTCGCGCCGTCGAAGGGCTCGAATCCGGTTAATAGTAACGTGCGCCCTCTCATTCACCGTTCCCCTCGCCCGCTGCCTTGGGTTGAAAATGCCTGCACCGTCACCCCCGCCTCGTGCAACGCCTGCCTGATGGCACGCAACAACGCTATGGCTTCACGGCCGTCGCCATGAATGCACACGGTATCGGCCCTTACGTTGATCCAGGCGCCGTCGCAGTCTCGTAACCGCCCGTCAACGACGGCCGAAACGACTTGGCTTGCCGCAACAGCCGGATCGTCGATCAACCCGCCGGGGACACCGCGGGGCAGTAGCGATCCATCGGGCGCGTATCCACGATCTGCAAAGATCTCCTCCACCGCATTCAAGCCGGCCGACCGCGCCCGCGTGACCAACAAGCTGCCCGCCAACGCCACCAGCGAGAGCCGCGCGTCGAACTCGCGCACGACATCGACCACCAAACGAGCCATGGTGGCGTCCCGCGCCGCCAGATTGTAGAGCGCGCCATGCGGTTTAACGTGCGTGAATCGAGTGAGGGCCCGCAGCGCCTCCAGCTGTTCCCGCAATTGACGCCTCAACACCGATGGATGCACCGCGAGGGGCTGCCGACCGAAATGAGCACGGTCCACGAAACTGGGATGGGCGCCGATGGCCACACCGTGGGAACGCGCCAATGCCTCCGCCCGCGCCATCGTGCACGCATCGCCGGCATGACCGCCGCACGCGAGGTTGATCGACGAAACGAGGAGAATGATCTCCGCATCAAACGCCCCGCCCTCCCCCAAATCAGCGTTGAGATCGATCGTGCGGCTCATGCGTTCCGGTGGCGAAGGTGTTCCAGACCCAATTTAAGTTGTCGCAGATCCTTGAGTTGAGCGTGACGGGCTCGCTCCGCTTCGTCGGATTCGACCACCCGGAAACTCAGCGAACGGCCGGGCACGGCCTGCGCGAGGCGCGATTGATCCGCCGCGATGACGTAAGCGATTTGTGGATACCCGCCGAGGGTCTGCCGATCGGCGAGCAGGATAATGGGGGTCCCGTCGGGCGGCACCTGCACCGCCCCGACCGCGACTCCGGCAGAAATCGGCTCTTTCGCAAAACCCGACGGCAGCCGGGCCCCATCCAGGCGCATCCCCATGCGATCACTCTGCGACGAAACGCGAAACGATTCCCCGAGAAACACCTTCCACGCCAGATCCGAGAATTCCGCCGCGTCCGGACCGCGCATGATCCGAATATCCCATGAATCATCCGCCTCGTCGCTCGCACAGGCCAGGCTCGGGGTGACGCGCCACCCCGTTGAACAGTGCCGGCCCACGGGGCCGCTCGTCAGGGGCAGCGTATCACCGGCGCGCAAAAGCCGACCGTCGAAACCGCCGAATGACGCCCGCAGGTCCGTCGAGCGGCTCCCCAATACTTCCGGCACCAGGAGACCGCCCGCAAACGCGACGTAGCCCCGGCAACCGCCTCCGCGTGCACCGCTCAAATCCAGCACCTCGCCCGCCTGCATCCGCAGGCGCTTTCCGTTGGTCAGACCACGCACGATCGCGCCGGTTAACGCGACGTCGGTTTCGCCGTGAAACAACAGGCGCGGCCCCCGCATCGTCCACTCCAAGCCGGCGGCGCCGAGAGCGTTGCCAACGATCAAATTTGCCACCTGCAACGCTGCGCCATCGGTCGCGCCTCCGACGGAAACGCCCTGCGCTTGCCAACCCCAGCGACCAATATCCTGCACCGAGCACGCCATGCCCCCGTCCAGCACCTCGACGACATGTCCCGGTGTCGCCGGCTCGCGGCTGGCCGCTTGTGCGAGCAGGGACCGCTGCTCGTCCCCCGACGGCGGATGATTACGTGCGTCCACAAATCGCACGCGATCCCCGACCTGCAGCCATGCCGGTGGCCGGGCGTTGACATCAAACATACGCCGCGTGGTGCGTCCGATCAGATTCCAGCCCCCCGGACCAGCCATCGGATAGACCCCTGTCTGCCCGCCGCCGATCCCAACACTTCCGGCCGGCACCCGGGTGCGGGGTGTGGCGCGTCTCGGGGTGTGAAGCGTCAGCGGCAATCCGGCCAAATAAGGAAACCCGGGGGAGAAACCGATCGCGTGCACCCGGTATCCCGCGGCGGCATGCATCGCGGCAATTTCGCCGGGAGTTTGCGCATGGTGCTGAGCCACCGCCTCAAGGTCCGGTCCCTCGTTGCCGCCATAAACCACGGGGATCTCACGGTCGGCGCCGGCGGGCAAATCGGTCGACAGCTTGTCCGCCAAGGTTGCACAAATGGCCTCAAGGCCCGCCCGGACGATATCCCCCGCTGATTCGGGCGTCATATGCACCGTCACGGTCGTAAACGCAGGCACGAGCTCCCGCACCCCGACCAGCTTCGCGCGCCGGATGGCTTCTGCCGTCTGCAGCACATGGGCCAGCGTAATGTCGCTGACCTCGCCCCCCACGCTCACCCGCCATGCCAGATCGCCGAGAGCCGTTATTTCCATGCGCAGCACGATCATTGACGGCGCGGTCGGGCTGACAAGCGGTAAGGCCGCAGGCGGCCGAACCTTGCAACTTATCTACCATCGACCCGCTGCTGATACTTGGCCGGATTGGGTTGAAGTTTCCGGTCCAACGCGGGATACCAGCGGCAGTCATGCCTTTTCGCTCCGCCGTGATTTTAATCCTCAGCGCCGTCGCCTGCGGGTCGTTGCAGACCTCCTGCCGCGACCGGGAAGTGCAAGCTTACCGCGTCCCCAAAGAAGCCGCGATTCCGCCAGAATTGGCCGCTTCGCCCACTCCCGGCCCTGCCGCCGGCTCCGCCCAAGCGGGTGCACTACGGTGGCAAGCTCCCGCGACGTGGAGCGAGAAGCCCGCCACCACGTTGCGCCGCGGCAGTTACCGACTGAGCAACGAGGCCGGCGAGGAGGCCGATTTTTCGGTGATCGCCTTCCCGGGCGACGCGGGTGGTTTGCTGCAGAATTTGAATCGTTGGCGCGGCCAAATCGGGTTGCCTCCGCTGGCCGAAGCGGAGTTGGGCGGCGCCTTGGAGCATCTTGATGTCGGCAGCCTCCACATGGATGTGGTGGATTTTGGCGGCACCGTGGCTGGCAAACCCACGCGCATCACCGGTGCGGTGCTGCCATTCGGCGGGGAGAGCTGGTTCTTCAAACTCATGGGACCGGAAGACTTGGTGGCTCGGGCCAAACCTGAATTTATGGCCTTTCTGAACTCCGTGGAGGTGGCGCCATGAATGGGGAAGAAATCCGTCAGGCATTTGTGAAGTTCTTCGTTTCGCTCCGCGTCACGGTCGTCCTGCTCGTCCTGTCGATGATCCTCATCTTCTGGGCGACGCTCGCGCAAGTGAAGCTCGGCGTGTGGGGGGTTCAGGAGCAATTTTTCCGCACCTTCTTCGTCCTCGCGAAAATCCCCGGCACCGAAATTCCGATGCCGGCTTTCCCGGGCGGCTATTTCCTCGGCGGGCTGCTGTTGATCAATCTCCTCGCGGCCCACATCTACCGGTTCTCTTTCTCTTGGAAAAAGGCGGGCATCCAGCTTACGCACTTCGGCCTGATCCTCCTTCTTGTCGGCGAAATGCTCACAAGCATCCTGCAAGAGGAATACCAGCTCCGCCTCGACCAAGATCAGCCGCGCAACTACTCGGAAAGCTTCCGCGAGAACGAACTCGCGATCATCGACACCAGTGATCCGCAATTCGACAACGTGGTGGCGATTCCCGAGAACCTGATTGCCAGCCGAACCGAAATCCAGGTGCCGCAGCTGCCCTTCCGGGTGGTGCCCCGGTTTTACGTGCCCAACGCCTCGCTCGGTCGCAAGACGCCCGGTGACGAGCGCAGCTTCGGCGTGCCGGATCTCGCCACCCAAGGCCTCGGCCCGCAGATCTCGGTCGCGCCCCAACCCGTCACCTACAAGGATAATGAGCGCAACCTGCCGATGGCCTATGTGGAACTCATCGGCGCCGAAGGTTCCATCGGGACTTGGCTGGTTTCGCCCATGCTGGTCGCGCCGCAAACCTTCGAATACGGCGGCCGGTCCTGGCGCCTCTCGTTTCGTTTCGAGCGCGCCTACAAACCCTACTCGCTCGAACTATTGGAGCTGAAGCACGACGTTTATCCGGGCACCCAGATTCCCAAAAATTTCTCCAGCCGCGTGCGGATCGAAACCCCCGACGGCCAGGATGATCGCGAGGCGCTGATTTACATGAACAACCCGCTGCGCTACGGCGGCCTGACGTTTTACCAATACCAAATGGACAGCGTGAACGGTTTCAGCGTGCTGCAAGTCGTGCGCAACCCGAGTTGGCCCATCCCCTATATCGCCTGCGGGCTGATGGGCCTTGGCCTGCTGGTGCAATTCGGCCTGCACCTCGTCTCCTTCGCCCGTCGTCGTGCGAAGATGTCCACCACCTGATCCCCGCCGCCATGAAACGTTTCATTCCACTGCTCACGCTGGCGCTGGCACTCATCTATCTGGCGACCACTTGGTTTGCCTCACCGCCTCAAAAACCGTTCGATTTGGCCGGCTTTGCCCGACTGCCGGTCCTCGCCAACGGCCGCATCAAACCCATGGATACGGTGGCGCGCTCCAGCCTGCTTATCACGCAGGGGCGCCAGCCGGTCACCACGCCGGCCGACGAAGACATCACGCCAAACGCGTGGTTGCTCGATGTGTTTTTCCGGCCCGAAATCGCTGACACTTACCAGCACTTCGAAATCGTGCATCCCGGCGTGCTCGCGCTGTTCCACCTGCAGCCCGAGGACGGCGAGGACCACAAGCGCTTCTCCTACAACCAGCTCGTTCCGAACCTTGAGGAGATCGATCGCCAAAGCGCGCTCGCCGAGAACGTTGAATCTGCCAATCGCGATGCCTTTCAGCGGGCGGTGCTGAATACACGTTCGCACGTCATTCTGTATCAGCAGCTCAAGCACAGCTTGGTCAAACCCGACGGCAGCGACTTCTTGGGCGAACTCCAGGAATTGCAGGACACTCTTCCCGCCGCGCTTACCGCCGTCCGCGCTCGCCAGGCCGGTCAGCCGCACGACGAGGCTCTCGCGCAAAAGGTGCTCACCGCCGGAGAGGACTTCATGCGCCTCGAGCAGATCGGCAACCTGCTCGCCATTCCGCCCCTCGACCCGAATGCGCCGGTCAACGCATGGGAAAAGACCGGGCAGGCCCTGCTCGAATCGTTTCAGCTCGGTGAGATCAATCCCTACGCTCTCGCCTATGCCGGCTTGGGCCGTGCTTGGCGCGATCAGAATGCCGAGCAATTCAACACCATCGTGCGCCTGCTCACGGCGCAGTTGGAAACGCGTTTCGCACCGCAACTCGAAAAGGTTGAACTCGAGACGCGTTTCAACGTCGCCGCCCCGTTCTACAGCAGCATGACACTCTACGTGATCGCGTTTCTTTGCGCGATTTTCTCGTGGCTCCGCTGGCCCGATACGTTGGGCCGCAGTGCGCTCTATCTCGTCGCATTGGCGTGGGTCGCCACGACCGCCGGCATCATCATCCGCATGTGGCTGGAAGGTCGGCCGCCCGTGACCAACCTTTACTCATCCGCCCTGTTTGTGGGCTGGGGCGCGGTCGCCCTTTGTTTGGTGCTGGAAATCGTTTATCGCAACGCCATCGGAAGCGTGGCGGGCGCGGCGGTGGGCTTTTGCACGCTGTTGATCGCGCACCACCTTTCGCTCGGTGGCGACACCTTGGAAATGATGCGCGCGGTGCTCGATTCCAACTTCTGGTTGGCGACCCACGTCGTCGTGATCACAATCGGTTATTCGGCCACATTCCTCTCAGGATTTTTGGCGATCATCTATGTGGTGCGGGGCGTATTCACCCGCTCGCTCGACAAGGCGACCGCCGACGCGCTCGGTCGCATGGTCTACGGCATCGTTTGTTTCGCGACGTTGTTCAGTTTGATCGGCACCATCCTTGGCGGCATCTGGGCCGACCAATCCTGGGGCCGTTTCTGGGGCTGGGATCCGAAAGAAAACGGCGCCCTCATCATCGTCATCTGGAACGCGGTAATCCTTCACGCCCGTTGGGGCGGAATCGCCCGCACGCGTGGAATCATGGCTCTGGCGATCTTCGGCAACGTCGTGACGAGTTGGAGCTGGTTCGGCACCAACATGCTCGGCGTCGGCCTGCACAGCTACGGTTTCATGGACGCCGCCTTCTATTGGCTGCTCGCGTTCATCGCCTCGCAGCTCGCCCTCATCGCCCTCGCCTACGTGCCGGCGGAGAAGTGGCGCAGCGCGCCGCCTCCCCGTGCGGTCAAGGCCAACGGCTGAGCAAGGCCGGCCACCACTCGGGGCTGCGCTGCGCGATGATGGCGAAGCTCAGCGCGATGGTGATGTTGATGAGAAAACCGAGCAGGTAATAGCCCGGATCTTTGTGGATCTCTTCCTTCCGAGCCAAACCCTTGGCGGCCAAAATCAACCCCAGTCCCGTGGGTTGTCCGAGCCCGATAAACAGGAAGATGAGCAGGGTCTCGAAAAACCCGATCCAGAAGCCCACTGAGGCCAAATCGAATACGCCGCCGCGGCTCTCAGGCAGGGTCAGTCGATCGGGTTGCGGCCCGCGGCGTTCCGCCCGAGATTTGAGAAAGGGCACGCCCACGCGGATCAGGCAAGTGCTCGCCACCACGGCCGCGCCAAAACATCCCACCCAACCGCCGATGAGGATCAACATGGCGCCACGTTGATTTTAGTCGGAAACGCGGTCCAGTTTTTCCCACCATCGCGCCAAAACCTGTTCCGCCGCGATCACATGGGCCGCCCCACCCCGCCGCGCCGCATCGGAGATCGACTGCTGCGCCCGGCCGGTGGATTCCGCGATCTCCACCTGCGTCCGGCCGGCCGCCAACGCCTGATACACCTCACGTTGCCAGGGCGTCATGTTCTCCAACGTGGCAAAAACCAGCGTCGTCAATGCTTCCAGTGTCGCGTTTTCCAACTCGTCGCCCACCTGCCAGGCGCCGAAGCCACGACTCCGTTTGAGCTGATCGATGGCGGCCGATGCACGCTTGAATACGTCGCCGCCCACCTGCCGGATATCTCGGCTCTCGCGGCCGATTTTTCCGCGCACCACCGCAAATCTCAGGGCGCCTTCGGGCGCCAGCGCGGAGCGTAACTCCCCCAACAAGTCCCCCGCCAGCGTCACCCGATCAAAAAGGGCCGCCACCTCATCGCCGTAGGCCAAACTGATCGGCAATTCCGCCCGGTCCTTGCGCCGCCGATTCCAGCGGCCGATCACCTCCTCCAAACGCTCGAACAGCGGCTCGCGTGCCGCAGCCGGCATCGCGGTCGACCCCTTCAGGTCAACCAAGAGCAGGACATAGGTCTGATCTACCTTGAGCACAAAACAAACTAAAAACTATGTTTTAATGAAAACAAAGCTTTATTTTTGTTCCTCACACTACCCAGTCAGGCCCGTGCCCCGAGCAATTCGGTGGCGTGGGTCCGGGCGCTTTTCGCCTGACGATCCCCCAACATGCGGGCGAGTTCGTCGATCCTTGCTTCGCGATCGCCTTCCAAGGGGCGGATTGTCACGACCGCGCGCTCCGCTGATTGATCTTTTTCTACCACGAGGTGGGTTGCGCCTTGCGCCGCCACCTGCGGCAAGTGCGTCACGCATATCACCTGATGCGCTTCGGAAATCGCGGCCATCTTTTCACCGACAACCCGGCCGATTTCACCACCGACGTTGGCGTCGACTTCGTCAAACACGAGCACCGGCACCGCATCCAAATCCGCCAGGACGGTCTTGAGCGCGAGCATGACTCGGGCGAGTTCGCCGGATGAGGCGATGCGGCTCAAGGGTAAAGGCGCCTCACCCACGTTGGGCGAAAAAAGGAATTCACCCGCGCTGTCGCCGCTCGGACCGAGGTCGGGCAGCGCGTGAAGTTCGATGCGAAAGTCCGCCTTTTGGAACCCGAGTTGAGCAATGCTCTGGGCGGCGACCTTCCCCAGTTCGTGGGCCGCCCCCCGCCGGTGCTTGGTGAGTGCGGCGGCGGCGGTTTTGGCCGTCCTTTCGGCGGCCGCGATGTCTTTGTCCAAGCGGGCCAACGCGCCCTCCAGATCGCCCTGCACGTCGAGTCGCGCCCGCATCTCTTCCCGCGCCGTGATCACCGCCGCGAGGTTTCGGCCGTGCCTGCGTTGGAGATCCATCCAGGTGTTCATGCGCGTCTGCACCGCCTCGATTTCCTCCGGTTCGAAGTTGAACTGGTTGGCCAACGCCCCGAATTCGGCCGCGAGATCGGCGAGCTCGATTCCGACCGCCGCCAAGCGTTCCGCGAGCGGCTCGCTGCTTCCGTCGATCTCGGCCAACTGGTGGGCATCACGCATCAACCGGGCAATCTGGGCATTGGCACCATCGTCGCCCGACAATCCCCCTTCCAAGGACGTCGCCAACTCCATCAACTCCTGGGCCGAGCTCATGCGCTGAAAATCGCGCTCCAGCGTTTCAATGGCCTCCGGCGTAAGCTCAAGCGCGTCGAAGTGGGCGAGTTGGTTCTCTAAGAATTGAATCTGCTCCGCCGAAAGCTTGGTTTCCTGGGTAAGACGCCGACGTTTGGCTTGGAGTTCCCGCCATTGATCGTAACGCGCCTGATAGTCCGTCAGGCGGTCTCCATTCTTCGCATACAGATCGATCAATTCGAGCTGACACGAGTCGCGGAGCAGGCGGCGCGGTTCGCTCGGACCGTGGAAATCGATCCAACGCTCCCCAACCTGCTGGAGCACGCCGAGCGTCGCGAGGGCACCGTTGATCGTGATGCGCGGGGCCTTGTCCCGTGGGACCGTGCGGCGCAGCACCAGCACGCCTTCTTCGCAGGGCGGGAGATCAGCGGTCGCCAACACGGCGTCGATGCTCGTCGGATCGGCAAACCACAATGCCGCCTCCACTTCACACCCGGCCGAGCCCTGGCGAATGAGTGCCTTGTCGGCGCGTTCGCCGGCGAGGAGACTCAGGGCCCCGAGCAGGATACTTTTGCCGGCGCCGGTTTCGCCCGTGACAACCGTGAATCCGGCTTCGAATTCGAGCGCGACCTCTTCCAGCAGGGCAAGATTCTTGATGCGAAGCGATTGGAGCATGCGACTCGCCGAGTGAGTGAAACGCCCTGCTCCGGCGCAAGCCGCATCCCGTTAAAATGCGCGAGGGATGGTGGCACAAAAAACGCCAACCTGCGTTGGGTTGGCGACTTCTGTTAAATGGTGGACCCTATTGGACTCGAACCAACGACCTTTTCCATGTCAAGGAAACGCTCTAACCAACTGAGCTAAGGGTCCGCTCAAAAACGAGTCGGAGAGTAAGCAGAACTCCGCGACGTCAGCGCAAGAAAAAATCTCCAGCTTCCCGCCGATCTTGCGCGATCTGCATCCGCAGCGCCTCCAGATCGGCAAATTTCTTTTCCGGACGCAGGAACGACAGCCAGTTCACGCGCAATCCGGTGCCCTCGCGCCAGCCCGCCGCCACCACGGCTTTCGGGTCCAGGACGTGGACCTCCAACCTCGCCGCCACCGTTGCCGACTCGACCGTGGGCCGCAGGCCGAAGTTTGCGACGGCGTCTAATCCAGGCGCATCCGCGTCGGTCGCCCGCACGCGCACGGCGTAAACACCATATCGCGGCTCGAGTTCCGCCTCCCAAGGCAGATTCAGGGTCGGAAATCCCAAAGTCCGGCCGAGTCGACGACCCGCCGTCACGCGACCTTCGCTGCGATACGGATAGCCGAGCAAGGCGTTGGCGGCGGCCATCTCGCCTGTCGTCAGCAATTGGCGGATGCGCGTGCTGCTGATGGGCGAACCGTTATGACTGATACGAGGCGCGCTGAACACCTCGATCCCCGTGCGCACCGCTTCCTTTGTGAGCAGGTCGACGTCCCCTGCCCGCTTGTGCCCGAACCGCCAGTTCTCGCCAACGTAGAGCGCCTTCAAGGCAGGCAGGTGCTGCTGGATATGCGCAACGAAGTCCTCCGCTTTGATGGAGGCATAATCCGCGTCGAAGGTCTGGTTAATCACATGATCCACACCGGCCTCGGCCAACAAGTGGGACTTGATCCCCGGCGTCATGATGAGTTGCACCGGTTGATGCGGACGAAAGAGCCGGCTGGGGTGTGGATCAAATGTCAGCACCGCCGAGATCCCCTGATCGCTTCGGGCGGATCGGATGGCCGCATCAATCACGGCGCGATGACCGAGATGCACCCCATCGAACATCCCGATCGCCAAATGCAACGGCCGGGCGGGCAAACCCGACGCGGCCGCCAGTCCGTCGAACTCGCTGAACACGCCTACCATGCGATACGCGGCGCTGCCCGATGCACCGGAATCAAGCGCTCCTCCAATTCGGGGATGCTCATCGCCAGCAGGTCCTCCAGTGGCGTGGCTTGACTGATATTTAGATCGCCCGACGCCGTGCGCCGCAGCGCACTCAAGTGTCCGCCACAGCCAAGTTTCGCACCGAGATCATGGGCGAGCGTGCGCACATAGGTGCCCTTCGTGCAGTGCACCTCAAAATCGATTTCCGGCGTGGCCCAGCGCGTCAGCGCAAAACGCATCACGCGGATAAAGCGGGGCTCGCGTTCAACCTCGGCGCCTTTGCGGGCGGACTTGTAGAGCGGCTGACCGTTGATCTTAACCGCCGAGAACATGGGCGGCATTTGATATTGGTCGCCCACAAAGCTCTGCAACGCCGCCTCGATGTCGGACTGGCTCAGATCCGGCACCGGCCGCGTCTCCAAAACATCGCCCTCCGCATCCTGCGTATTTGTCGAGCGACCGAGCGTCACCGTGCCCGTATAGATTTTTTCCACGCTCATCAAATACTGGGAAATTCGCGTGGCCTTGCCGATCAGAAGCACCAACACGCCGGTCGCCATCGGATCAAGGGTGCCGGCGTGGCCGATACGCTTCATTCGCAGCTTTCCGCGCAAACGCGCCACCACGTCGTGGGAGGTGTGATCGGTCGGTTTGTCGACGATGAGCACGCCTTCGAGCTCTTTGGACGGGACGATCATTCGACGCTCGCTCCCCGATCAGCCGAAGCGAGAACTTCGGTCAGCGCTTCCACCAAGCGGACGCGCACGTCCTCGGCGGCAACGCCTTTCAAATTCAGGCCCGCCGCGCAGGCATGGCCGCCCCCTCCAAACGCTGCCGCGACTCGGTCCATGCGATAGGCTGGATTGTGGGAGCGCAGGCTCACCTTGATCGCATCGCCGCGTTCTTCGATCAACGCCCCCACATCGACGCCATCGATGGCCCGCGCGTAATCGACGAGCCCCTCGGTGTCCTCGACGCTGGTATCGGTCTCGGCAAACACCCCGTCCGGCAAAAACCCGATGCAAACGCGACCGTCGACGAAGCTCTGGAACGACGCGAGAAACCGTTGCAGAAGTTGTAGCTTTCCGGCGCTTTCGCGCTCGTAGAGTTCAAAGCCGGCCGACGCGGGATCGGCGCCATGCGCCACCAACGCCGCCGCCATTTCGAAGGTGCGCTGAGTCGTCGAACCGAAGCGAAATTGCCCCGTATCCGTCACGACGCCGACGTAAAGCGCCTGCGCGGTGATCGCGTCGATCGGCAAGCCGTTGTCCAAAAATACGCCAGTCAAAATCTCACAGGTCGCCGCCGACGCGGGATGCACGAAATTGGTCTCCGCGTATTCATTATTCGATACATGGTGATCGACGTTGAGGAATGGTCGCGGAAAGCGGTCGGCGATCTCCGGCCCGGGGCGCAGGTGATCCGCGCAGTCCACAAAGAGGGCGCGCGTGATCCCCGGCGGCAACGTCGCAAGCGTGTCAAATGCATCAGACCGGTTGAGGAATTCGAGCCGGCGTGGCACCGGGTCCAGATTCAGGCAACGCACCTCGGGGCAACCTTGGGCGCGCAGCACCCGGGCCAGAGCCACTTGGGAGCCGATGCAATCGCCGTCGGGCCGGGCGTGGCCCACCACCACCGCCGGTTTCCGGATGAGTTCCGGCAAAAGTTTGGCGAAGGCCGCGGAAATCACCGGATAAAACGCGGTCATGCCGAGGGTTCCGGATCCGAGGGTTCCTTCGTTTCGATCTCGTCGAGGAGGTTCAGGATACGACTGCCGCGCTCCGCCGCGTGATCCAGATGCAACTCCCACGCCGGGCTGTGCTTGATCGGAATCCGCTTCGCCAACTCACGTCGGATCTCTGCGCGCCTTCCTTGAAGCCAAGCCATCTTTTCCTCGATGATCGCCTCGTTCCCCAAGACCCCGAAGAAGATCCGTCCGGTCTTCAGATCCGGCGCCACCTCGACACCCGTCACCGTGATCATGACGGCTTCGCTCCGGTAGCGGGTGTGCAGGAAATCGCCCAGCTCACGTTGCACCAATTCGGCGATGCGGACCGTGCGATTACTCATGGTGAAGGGAAAGAGATGGGCGGAAGGAAGACGGCCCTAGAGGGATGCACGCACCTTTTGGATCTCGAAGACCTCGATGATATCGCCCTTCGCGTAACCGTTGAAGTCGTCGAGTTTGATACCGCATTCGAGTCCGGCGCGCACTTCGTTCGCATCGTCCTTGAAGCGTTTGAGGGTGCCGACCTTGCCTTCGTAGACGGACTGTTTGCCACGACGCACCCGGGCGGAGGCGTTGCGGGTGATCTTGCCCTCGGTGACAAGGCAGCCGGCCACAAAGCCCTTGGCCAGCGGGAACACTTCACGCACTTCGGCCGCGCCCAACTTGACTTCTTTGAGATCCGGATCGAGCAGATCTGCCATCATCTCCTTCACGCGATCCGTGAGTTCATAGATGATCTTGAAACTCTCGATCGGCACGCCGTGATGCTTCGCGAGCGGCATGACTCCGTTCTCCAGCTTAGTGTTGAAAGCAATGATCACGGAGCCGGCCGCACCAGCCATGAGAACGTCGTTCTTGGTCACGAGACCGACTTCGCTGGAAACGACTTCAAGCGTGACCTTCGGGCTCTTGATATCTTCGAGCACGCCGCGCACCGCTTCTGCGGAACCAAATACGTCGCTTTTGATCACGACGCGAAGGGTTTTCGCCTGGGTCGCGGCAATGTTGGCAAAGAGACTTTCGACGGAAACTTCCTTAGGTGTCGCGGCCGCGACGGAAACGACCTTTTTAAGGCGATCGGATTCCTCTTCAGCCAGGCGTTCGGCCTCGCGAGGATTCTTGACCGTCTCGAACGTCGCACCGCTATCCGGCGTGCCGGACCAGCCGATGACCCGCACGGGGGTCGAGGGCGGAGCCTCTTTGAGGTTCTTCCCCTGGTCGTCAAACATCGCCCGCACCCGCGACCATTCGGCGCCGGAAACAATCGAGTCGCCGACCCGCAGGGTGCCGCGTTGCACGATGACCGTGGCCAACGGGCCTCGACCGACATCGAGTTGGGACTCGACCACCACTCCGGAAGCCGGCGCCTTCGGATTGGCCTTTAGCTCCAACACGTCCGCTTGGAGTTGAATCATCTCCAGCAAGGTATCGATGCCATCGCCCTTCAGCGCCGAAACGCCGACGGTGATGGTTTCGCCCCCCCAATCCTCAGCCGCGATATTACGCTGCTGCATCTGGGTTTTGACCATATCCATGTTCGCGCCCTTGGCGTCCATTTTGTTTACCGCCACGATGAGTGTGACGCCGGCATCCTTGATGAACTTCAACGCCTCATCCGTCTGCGGCTTGAAGCCGTCATCAGCCGCGATAACGAGAATCGCGATATCGGTGACCTGAGCACCACGGGCGCGCATTTTGTTAAACGCCGCGTGACCGGGAGTATCGAGGAAGGTGGTCTTCCTGCCGTCCTTCTCTACCTGATACGCACCGATGTGCTGGGTGATGCCGCCGGCCTCACCGGAAACGACGTTGGCCTTCCGAATCGAGTCCAACAACGAGGTTTTGCCATGGTCGACATGGCCTAAAATACAAACGACGGGCGGACGCGGAGCGAGGTTTTGCTCCTCTTCTTCCGCCGCTTTTTCCTCGGCGCGAGCCAAATCCTTTTCGGTCGGCTTGGCCTGCTGCTGTTGGGCGTCACCGCGATGTTTGATGTCGAGGATGACGTGGTGCTTTTCCGCCAGCTGGACCGCGATCGGCTCTTCGATGGTTTGATTCATCGAAGCGAAGATCCCCATCTCCATGAGCTCGGAGATGAGTTTGAAGGGCTTAAGCTCCAAGGCCGCAGCGAATTCGCGGACGATGATCGGCGGTTTGACGATGATCGTCTTGATCTCGCCTTCAGCCGCCGGAGCGACCTCGGCCGATTTGGCGGCGGGGGCTTCAGCGGGCGCCGCCGGCGGAGCACCTGCCGCAACCGGACGGGGCGGCAAAGGCGGCGCGGCCGGAGCCGGACGAGCGGGAGATGAGAGCGGAGGAGTGGCCGGCGCTGGCGATGAAGCCGGGCGGACGGGCGGAACAGGCGGACGAGGCGGCGACGAGACCACCGGCGGACGGCTGGGCGTCGTCGGCAAAGCGGGCGGACGATTGGCGGGCGGTGGTGGCGGTGGAGGGGCCTTGGCCACCGGAGCCGGGGCGGCGACGGCCTCGGGGGCGTTGGCTGCCTTTTCGGCCGCAGCGGCTTCAGCGGCGGCACGCGCCTGCTCCTCCTTTTCGCGGACGACGTCTTCTTTCGACTTCACGAAGACTCCCGCGGGAAGATTAACCCGGGGCGGACCGCTCGCGGGTTTATCTTCGACCGGAGTCGGAGCGGTGGTCTTCGGAGCGTTGGACGGGGCGGTTTCCGTAACCGCGGGAGCCTCCGGCGTGGCCGGGGCCGGCGGTTGGGCAAACTCTTCCATCAACGCATCCGCCGAAATATTATCGATCGTGCTAGAGGCAGTCTTGACGTCATAGCTGCGCTCTTTGAGCAGGGTTAACAACTCCTTGTTTTCCATGCCGATCTTCTTGGCAAGTTCGTGAATGCGGATGCTCATCAGGCGGTATAGGCGGTCGGCGGTCTAAGGCTCAGGTTATAAAAGGCGGGCGGCAAAACGGTCTCAGGCCGTGCGGGAGGCTTCAACTTTGGCGAGAATCGCGGTGGCCTCTTCGGCGGTGAAGCCTTGGCCCACGAGGTCGTCGGCTTCGACTCCCTCGAAAATTTCCAGCGAAACAAAGCCGGCGGTGATCAGGCGGGTGGCCAGATCGTATCCAATCGACAACGACGAGGCGAGTTTCTTGGTCGCTTCGTCCTGCACGTCGACGGTCTCTTCTTGGTATTCTTCAATATCGATTTTCCAGCCGATCAGGCGGGAGGTCAGGCGGGCGTTCTGGCCCTTGCGACCGATGGCGATCGCGAGATCCTCATTGGCCACGCGCAGCAGGATGCGCTTGGTCTTCTCATCGAGCACAACCTCACGTGGCACGGCGGGCTTCAGGGCTTCGCGCACCATGGCTTCGGGATCGGCGAAATAATTGATAATGTCGATCTTCTCACCGTTGAGTTCACGCACGATCGTCTTGACGCGGGCGCCTCGGGCTCCGACGCAGGCACCGACCGGATCGACGCGCGGATCTTTCGATGTAACGGCCATCTTGGTGCGATAGCCGGGCTCACGGGCGAACGCCTGAATCTGCACGGTCCCATCCGCGATTTCGGTGACTTCCAATTCGAACAAACGGCGAACGAACTTGGGCGAGGCGCGCGACAAGATGAGCTCGGGTCCACGCGGGCCACCATCAATGGCCAGCAAGATGCAGCGGATGCGATCACCGGGCTGATATTCCTCACCGGGGACCTGCTCCTTCCCCATCAAGAGCGCCTCCGCCTTGCCGAGATCGACATAGACATCGTTGCGCTCGCGCCGACGCACGGTGCCCGTGACGACGTTGCCGACCATGTCCTTGAAATCGTCGTAAATGCGGTCCTTCTCGAACTGCCGCAACTTCTGCATGATGGCTTGGCGGGCCGTTTGCGCCGCGATGCGGCCGAGGAAGGACGGATCGATTTCTTTCTCGACCACGTCGCCCAATTCCGCGCCGGGCTGGACGGCTTGCGCCCGCTCCCGGTGAATTTCGGTCTTCGGATCGCTCACGGTGTCAACGACCTTGAGGAGCGCCCACGCGTGCAGCTGGCCGTTTTTCGGATCGATTTCGATCTTCAATTCCTGGCCCGAGTTGACGCCCTTCAACGCCGCCGTCTTGATGGCGTTGACGATCGCCGCGATCATGTCATCGCGGGCAATCCCCTTTTCCTTTTCCATATACTCAAGGACGGTAAGGATTTCGCTACTCATGGGTGATGGTGAAGTGTGGTATGTGGAGAAAAAAAAAGCGGGCCTATGGCCCACTTTTCAAAGTGAACTGAAATGTGAGCGATAAGCTTAATTTTCAGGGCAAATCGTTGTCAAGCTCGCCCCCGAAATCCGCGCTACCGTCCTTCGTCGCGCGTCCACATCCAATCCAGCAGGCCCTGCGCCGGTCCCGTGGCGAGCGGCTGGCCCCGGACACCACCAAGCCCGAGGTCACGCAGGCCTTGCTGCACCGCATCCGGCAAGTCCCCCGGATAGCCCATCCACCACCACGCCCAGCCCTGCTCGGTCGACAACCGACTCGAAGCCACCGCCAACGGAAGCAAGCCATCTCCAATCAGGTGGTCGAATCGCCCCCCCGAAAGCACGCCTCCCGTGATCCCGTCGCACCAATTCGCCCTTCGACGGGAAAGTTTCGTCACCCGCCGCGCCGCCGCGATCCCCTCCCCCGGCGCCCACTCGATCGCCGCCAACTCGGCGGCCCAATTCTCCAGCGCGGCGATCCAATCAGGCCGCACCCGATTCCAGGTCGCAAATTGGGTCAGACGGTGGCGCGGGGCGTTGGCCGGACGCACACCGTGCAAGCTCCACGGTTCGCCGAGGCGCCACGCCTCCTCCAGCCAGGCGTCGGTCGCCGTGCGCCACCCTTCAGCCTCCAGCGCGCCCGCCACGCGCAACATGGGCGCGCGATTAAACCGATAGCCGAGCACTTCCAAGGCGGCGTGGTGGCACGCGCCCGCCCAGCCCAACTTCTCAATTCGGCGGACGGCGTGTCGCACCTTTTGATCCCAACGGCGGGCGGCGTGCGTTCGCACGAGCTCGTTCAGCTCCGGTTCAGGCCGCACACTCAACTCCGCGAAAAGGCGACGCGTGGGCTGGTTGGCCAGCGCGGCGATGGCCTCATCAGCGGCGTAAGCCTCAAGGTCGTGCCACAACCGCGGCAGGAGCACGAGAATCGGGATCGTCGCCCCGCCCACTCCCTTCGTCGCGGTCCGGTCTGTCGGGAACAGCACGACGTGCAGTGCCACCCCGTCGTAAGCCGGATCTATCGCATGTCCGTGCGCGTCCCAGTCTTTCTCGTGCAGATGCACCTCTACATCCCCATGCACGGATTGTCCCTCGATCCGGAGGCGCGCGTTCTGAAAATCAGGCCCGCCCAAATGATTCCACCTGCCGGGATGCAGGACATCCAACGTTCGTCCGTCTTGTAGGCGCGCGCCGCGCTCATCGAATTCCCGATTGAGCCACAGCCGTTGCAACAACTTCTCGGGAAAGCCGAACGGGCCGTAGACGCCCTGCAACTCCGCTACTGCGCCCTGTTCCGCCGGCGCCGGTGGCTTGGGGTCGCGATCAGATGAGGCTACGCTTTTCGCCATACTCCCTCCGTCGCCATCGATTGCCGATTGATGCGTCGGGCCCCTTGAACGGCCAGTTGCTCCAGCCAGGCCAGAAAATCAGCCGGCGTCATGGCTTCGGCGCCGAGCGCCCGCACGGTCGACTGAATCGCCCGGTCTCCGGAAACCACCCGGCAACGCGCCGGCGCCGCGCTTCCCCCCACCAGGCGTTCGATCACATCGTCCCCTGTCATCCCGCTCGATGTGTGGATCACCACGAAGGTGTCATCGCCATCGGGCCGTTCGATGGTGAGGTCAGTTCCACGTCCATCAAAAACCAAAGTCACCTGCCAATCCGTGCCATCGCGGACGATTTGGGCGGATTCCTGCAACCGCCTCCGCGCGGCGTCTTTGTCGCGTCGCAACAAAACCGCCCATTCACGCGAGGCGTGCAACACGTTCGGTCCATCGATCAACAGGCGGGACGGCGCTGGCATCTGTCCAACGTAGTTCGGTGACACCATGGCGCGCGAGCCCCGAGCAACACCGGCGGAAAAATACTCCCGTCGAGTCAATTCCAAGGTAGCCAGCAACAACCGATCCGACAGATTTCATTTCGCGCGTCAGCTTACAAATCACCCGGCATGAAACCCAGATCCCCATCGCCTTCCGCCCCGGCTCCGCATGCCATCACGGATCACGAAGGCATTGTGGGTCTGGCTGCCGTCGAGGGCGGGCAACGCGTCGAGATCGCGTTCGACCCACAGCGCCTCTCCGAAAACGAAATCCGCGCCATCGCCGAGGCGCACATTCGTCCTGACTCCACCTCCGGACTGCAACGACGCGCCCTGCGCTTGGATGGATCCGCTTGCGAGGCGGCCGCCGCGAAACTTGCGGGACGGGTTCAACAGGTGCCCGGAGTTCGTCGCGCGACGGCCACCTATATCGGGCGGGTGCTATGCCTGACCTTTGACGCCAACGTCTCCCCGGAAGCCGACGTCTTGGCGCGGGTGCGGGCCGCCGGCGCCCGCGTCGAACCCTTGGCGCCGCGCGAGACGGCTAGCGAACGCAGGTGGTGGCACCGGGCATGGCGGGGTCAGCTCAACGAAGAGCTGTCGTGCGGCTTCGGTTTGGCTTTCCTCATCGCCGCTTTTGTTGTCGAACGCAGCGCAGGCCACGGCAATTGGAGCATCGGATTCTACTCCTGTGCCTACCTTTTCTGTGGACAATACGGCGTGCGATCCGCTGTCGCGTCACTCCGCGAGCGCACCCTCGACGTCGATGTCCTCATGGTGCTTGCCGCGCTGGGGGCTGCGGTCGTCGGTGCTCCGTTCGAAGGAGCCTTGCTCCTGTTTTTGTTTAGCTTCTCGAACGTGCTGCAACGCTACGCGCTGGAGCGCACCCAGCGCGCCATCGAGTCCCTGCTCACCCTGCGTCCCGACCGGGCGCTTAAAAGGATAGGGGATCAACTCACCGAGGTCGCCGTGGACTCGCTCGCCATCGGGGACGTCGTCGTGGTGAGACCCGGCGAACTTCTCCCCGTCGATGGCCAAGTCATCGAGGGCCAAAGCAACGTGGACGAAGCGAGCCTCACCGGTGAATCCATGCCGGTGAGTAAACGCGCCGGAGCCGCCGTGTTCGCCGGCACGCTTAATCAATCCGGAGCGCTTGACGTCGTGGTCACGCGGAAGGCGGATGACTCCGCCCTCGCCCGCATGGTTAAATTGGTCGCCGAAGCCCAAGCGGAGAAATCCGGCACGCAACGCTTTCTTGAAAAAGCCGAGCAAACCTATGCGGCTGGCGTCATCGGTTTCACCATCCTTGTCATGCTCGGACCATGGCTGCTCTGGGGTGAACCATTCGCCAGCGCGTTTTACCGGGCCATGACCGTCATGGTCGTAGCATCCCCGTGCGCCCTGGTCATCAGCACCCCTGCCACCGTATTGTCGGCCATCGGTGGCGCGGCGCGGCGCGGCGTGCTGATCAAAGGCGGCGCGCACCTCGAACAGGCCGCGCGCATCGACATCGTGGCCTTCGATAAAACGGGCACGCTTACCGTGGGCAAACCGACGGTAACCGATATCGTTCTCCCCACCGGCACCGTCGCCCTCGCGTCCACGCCCGACCTGCCGGACGAAGCGCGAGCGCTGCTCGAAACCTGTGCGGGTTTGGAATCCAAGTCCGAGCATCCCTTGGCGGCCGCCATCGTCTCTGCCACCCGCGCCTTGGGCCTTATGCCGATCACAGCGACGAATTTTCAGTCGACTGCCGGCAAAGGCGCCGAAGCCGAGATCGGCGGGAAGCGCTACGTCGTCGGCAGCGAACGCTTCTTCATCGAACTCGACGCCAGCGAACGACGGACGTTCGCGCCCGCGGCCCTCGCTTTGCAGCAACGCGGCAAAACCTGCGTCTGGCTCGGCCAATACGACGGCGAACGCCCGCAGGTACGCGCGGTCTTCGCCCTGGCCGACACGCTGCGGCCGGAAGCGCGCACGATTGCAGACCGCCTGCATGCGATGGGCGTCAAAAAAATTGTGATGCTCACCGGCGACCAATCCGCGGTCGCTCAAGCCATCGCCGCCGAAGCGGGTATCGACGAATGTCGGGCCGAGCTGTTGCCCGAAGACAAGGTGCAAGCCATCCGCCAACTCAAAACCGAAGGCACCGTCATGATGGTTGGCGACGGCGTGAACGACGCCCCAGCGCTCGCGACCGCGCATCTCGGCGTGGCGATGGGCGCGGCGGGCACCGACGTCGCCATGGAAACCGCCGATGTCGTTTTGATGGGCGACAAACTCGAAAACATCCCGCTGCTCCTCGGCACCGCGCGCCACGCCAAGCAGGTGCTCACGCAAAATCTGGTATTCGCCGGCAGTGTGATCGCGGTGCTCGTCGCGGCGGCGCTCGGCTTCGCGTTGCCGCTTCCGCTCGGCGTCATCGGACACGAAGGCAGCACGGTGCTCGTCTGCCTCAACGGACTTCGCTTGCTCCTCTACCGAGGACAGAAACACCAGCCCGTCCGTTGGCGGAGAGGGAGGGATTCGAACCCCCGGAACCTTGCGGCTCAGCGGTTTTCAAGACCGCCGCGATAGACCACTCTGCCACCTCTCCAGTTCACGTAAGCTATTTAAAATCAGCATTTAGCCCATTGCTGGGAAAAAAATTAACAACACAATTTTTCGATTAACTCCCAATAAAACGGTGGTTTTTTGGGGTAAAAATTGGGGGAATTGGACTGATTTTCAATGAGCGACCCCCAATCAGCACAGAGTGGAACGTGAGGGCAAGCCTTTGAAAGCCAATGTAGGTAGTGGAAATTTACAGATTTCCTAACTTATTGTAAGATAGAAACCTTTGACACGGTCTGCCGCTCTGCCTGTATCTGGCTCCGTGGCGAGGCGATGTCTAAGTTTGAATTGCGGCCTGATGGGAATCGGAGTCGAAGAATCCCTGTGGCGGATTGGCCCTCCGTTGAGCGGCGTATGGTGGGAGGGCGGTTATCAAGAAACAGTCCTGCGAATGAGTCTGCTAGGTGAAAATCGGGCTCTCGGTCGTCCGCTATACCTAACAAGGCATGCGTTAAGCCCGGGAGGTATGCGGCGGGAGGAGTCGACAAACTAGTCGAGAAGCACACCTCACCTAACGATTTCGGTAATAGAACTAATCCCCTAACACATCTATGTCATTGATATCGGAATTTGAGGAAGTTGGCCTCGGTTATCTAAAATACGAGGGAAGTAGCGTAGAGGATGGCATCATGGATGCCGGTGCGGCTGCGAAGGCTCTCTCTGGCTTCGAATCCGCTGTCCGGTTTTTCGTCGCTCAAGAGCGGCCCGACCTTGCAGATATTGCTCTCCCTGTGCCGGTCCGAATTAGGAGGGGCTCTTGGATTGCAGATATTCCTGAGCACGCCGGGACACTAGTCGCAACGGGATTCGGGGTGGTTGCCTTATCTTATCTCAGGAAGGCGGCGGAAAAAATGGCGGAACGTGATTTCGAGGGCGTTGGACTCAAGGACGTTTTGATTCGCTCAATGAAATGCATCCAATGGATGATAACGGTATCCAAACATTTGGGACACTCGAATCTCAAACGGGCGAAAGTGGTGTGGGACCGAGTAGACTACGCAGGATTCGTTAACGACGCTAAGGAGATTCTCTACGTCCCCGTGAGTTTCATAAAGGCTCTTCTCGCTGCTCCTCCCTCACTGCTCGCCGAAATCGCAGTTGTTGTCGAGGTGGAGCGAAAACTTACGGTCGGCGTGAGAAATGGAGATGCGATTGTCGAAGTATCCGTTTCTAGAACCGAGCGTGCAATTTTCTCATCTGAGGACGATGACGACGAAATCTTGTTTCCTGAAATGGAGCACGGACAACGCATCGTAATTGAGGGGGTTGTTACGCGAGGTAACGAAATGTCTAACACGATTGGCTTTTTCCATCGGAACCATGTTCTCACGTGTTTTCCTAGGAAAGGGAGCATCGTAAGGCACAAGAAACAGTTCTTCCTTACTTGTCGGCTCGAAGGCGAGGTCACCCGACTAGGGAAGCAGAATAAGCCGACTGAGTTACGCCCGAAGATTATTTTCGACTCGTTGGAAGCGTTGTCGGAGAGCGAGCAGATTCCGCTTCCGCTCGACGGGGTTGAGGACACTGAGTCATGAGACCCCTTGTCGGCTGTCCTTCGTTCTCACCTTAAAATTCAAAGCGGACCTTTCGATGCAGCTTGAGCACATTCATATTCACAACTTTCGCTGTATCCGTGACGCGGAGTTTCAACTAGAGCCCTTCTCTCTACTTGTTGGTGCCAACAATGCGGGTAAGTCGACGGTCATTGACTGCATTCGGGCGGTGTATGAGAAAGATAAATACAAATTTATAGAAAAACGAGACCTCCCAGTGGGGGACCTAGAGGACCAAGATTCATGGACCGAACTAACGTTTCGGTTAACGCCTGATGAGCATGGCGGACTTGCTGAAAAATACCGGACTCCCGAGCAATCGCTACGTCTTAGGAAATGGTTCAAGTCCACCAGCAACCCTGCATTAAGTGGGTCCTTATTTGGATACCTATCAACCGGAGAGGTGGACGAATCTCCCTTCTACGGAGCGAAGGGAGTGCAAAATGGAAAAATTGGGGATATCATCTATGTTCCCGCAGTGAGCACCGTTGAGGAGCAGACTAAGCTCACCGGACCATCAGCTCTCAGAGACCTCCTAACGGACTTGCTTGGAAGCGTTGTCGAAGGAAGCCAGTCATACCAGTCGTTCAGCCGTGAGTTTGAGACATTTGTGGAAGACATCAAAACCGCTCAGACCGCGAATGACCAGTCGCTGTCGGACTTTGAGCACGAACTCGATTCCATGCTTTCCAAATGGAATGTGGGATTCGAAATCCAATTCCAGCCTCCATCGGTGCAGGAAATTGTGAAGTCGATGCTTGGCTGGGGACTACTCGACGAAATCACCAATAGGAATTTCGACCACAAGTGCTTTGGCTCGGGGTTTCAGCGACACTTCATTTACTCGCTGATTTCCGTTGGGGCAAAGTTCGCCAAGCAGGCCCCGACGAAGAAGGCGAAAGATTTTACGCCGTCCATGCGATTGCTGCTCTTTGAAGAGCCTGAGGTTTTTCTCCACCCTCCGCAGCAAGAGAATATGGCTCGCGATTTGGCTCAATTAACCGAACAGGAAGGTTGGCAGGTGCTGTGCTCCACACATAGCCCTCATTTTGTTTCGCGGCAGGCGGAACGTATTAGCACACTGGTGCGACTAAGAAGTATTCGAGGGATTTCGAAGGCGTATCAGGTCAGTAACGACAACTGGAACCAGCTGCTAGCTGCTCGGGCTGAAATTGAGGCAATTCTTCCGTCTCGTGGAAATCTTAGCGACGACGAGAAAAGCCGGCTGGAAGCCCTGCGGTATTTTCTCTGGCTGAACCCAGAAAAGTGCGGACTGTTTTTTTCTGAGCAGGTGTTGCTCGTCGAGGGAATCACCGAGGTTGGTTTCTTCAATCGACTACTGGCCGATGGCCGTATCGTGATTGCCCCGTCAAGCTGCTACGTTTTGAGCTGTGAAGGTAAGTTTAACCTGCACCGCTTCATCCGACTACTCTCTCACTTAGGCATACCTCACGTTGTGGTGTTCGACGATGACCAGCGGTCGACAGAGACCTACCATCCGCAGCTTAATCGACTGGTCAGGGATTCGGCCTCTGAGGAGTTTACTCGCAGCATAGTTGAGATTCCTGAAAACTTGGAGGCCTATCTCGAAATGCCGGTTCCCGAACGTCGCTTGAAGCCGCTGTTAGCCCTGCATCGTTATGAGTCTAGCCAGTTCAACGAAAGCAGGCTCTCTGAACTTTGCCACCGTATAGAGAGCGGCTTCGCCCCTAGGTAGACGATGCCTAGCCGTGCACTTCCGCTAGCCTATATTTCGGTTGGGAGTAACCAAATCCTGTTAAAGACCGTTCCCTTCCGTATTTTTTGCTAGCTTGAGAGATAGCATTTAGATTGACGAAAGAGCCCTCGTCCTGCTAGCTTTCAAGCTATCATGAAGGCCATAGCTTATTGCAGGGTGTCAACGGCGGGGCAGGAATCCGACGGTGTTTCTTTGGAAATGCAGAGGGAGCGAATTGCCGCTTGGTGCTCCGGGAACGGCTATGACCTTGCGGCGGTCTTCGTTGAGACCCAGAGCGGTGGACGGGCGGACAATCGGCCCCAACTCGCCCAGGCCGTGGCAACGGCCTGCAAATCGAAAGGAATTCTCGTGGTGTTCAGTCTATCCCGATTTTCCCGCAGCGTCCGGGATACTTTAGAAATGAGCGAACGTCTCGACCGAGCCGGGGCGAACCTCGCCAGCCTCAGCGAGCGACTCGATACCAGTAGTGCGGTGGGGCGAATGGTCTTCAAGATGCTCTCCACCCTCGCGGAATATGAAAAGGACTGCTTGGCCGAAAGAACGCGGGCCGCGATGTCCTACATGCGTCGAGAAAATCGCCGTATCTCAGGCAAACTTCCCTTCGGCTATTGCCTGTCAGCGGATGGGGCCAACTTGGTGCCCGTCGAGTTCGAGCAACGGACGATTGAGCGAATCGAAGCGAAGCGGAGCGGTGGGGCTACGTTGGCCGCTATTGCCCTTTGCCTAAACGCAGACGGAATTCCAACTCGGGAGGGGAAGACTTGGTTTCCTGCCACTGTTAAGGCCGTCTTAGACCGTCAACAAAAGCTCGCCGCATGACCAAAGAAACTGCGAAGAAGGAATTCCCGCCAGTGTCCGCCGAAGATGTCTCCGACTCGATGGAACGAAAACAGGTCATTTACTTACGGGTGAGTGAGGCGGAAAAGAAGGCGGTAAAGCGAGCGGCGGCTTTCGTCCACCTGTCCTCAACTGATTACCTCATCCGATGTCACGAACTGGTTTCGTCAAAACTTACGGGACTCGACGGCCACCGCAAAAATTCCGAGACGGCAGACAGTTAGGACCCCTATCCTACATAACTAATTTATTTAGAAATTCTTATGGGAAAAATCGCAGTGGGGTCATTCTCTTCGCTCTCCGATTTCCTGAATCAAAGGCTCGCACTTCGGAGAAGCTCAGACGGGCGAGTGCCAAGCCCGACAGACACGCGGAGCAGGTTAGAGAACGAGAGATTTTTTTCCCCGCGTTCCAACTGACCGATATAGGTCCGGTGTAGGTCGCAGCGTTCGGCAAAGTCTTCTTGGCTCAGTTCCAGTTGAAGCCGCTTCTCGCGGATTACATGCCCCAATCGAAGGAGGTCGGCGATTGCCTTTTTGTCGGCCATTTGAGGCCCAAAGATTACCCGTCATGATGACGATGAATCTACAGCCGTTGAATAGCATTTTGATTGACATGATGCCGATGAATCGCATTAAGAATTCGGTCGAAGAATCTATTAAACAATGTTTTACGCAAAACGTATGAATCGTCCGTTCCTCCGAATCCTTCTTGTCGTTATGGCCCAATTGTTTGTTGCGGGCTGTGCGACGAATCCGAATGGACAGCCCATCGGGATGCTCACCACGAGTAAGGTGACTCAGTTGGGGTTTGGGACCTCAAGGGAGCAGGTGCTCCAAGAGCTGGGAAAACCGAATTCATCGAATTCGCGATTAACGGCGAGCGGCACGGAGGAGGTCTTTATTTACTCCAAGGGGGACTTACTTGAAAAGTTTGAAGGCGGGGCCGCTGCGTTCAAGTGGGGTATGCAAAGAGGACTTTCGGGCGGTTCGGGTGCCACATTCATCACCCTCCGCTTCTTAGACGGACGGCTGAACGCAATCGAAGGACTTTGAACCATGCTCTACCTCGTTCTCATTCTAGGTGTCGCCTACGCTATCAAGCTCACCATGGCAGACAGGCAGAAACCGCAACGCCAGTGCCCTTGTTGCCGAAGCACGAACACAAGGCCGATGGGGCCAACGTCTCGCGTTCTGGGTGATGGCGGTTTCGTCGGTTCGGTGGGCAAATCTCACATTTGTGACTCTTGCGGTCAGATGTTTTGACCGGTTTCTTCACCTCTTTCGGGGGGGAATACACCGATTTTTTGAAAAAAATTCTCTAGCGACACCCTAAAACCACAAGGTTCGTAATCATCTTTCCGTCATTGGGTTAATTCCTAGTGGCGGATTTTTTTTTGTAGCTAGGTCAATTTGGGGACCTTATTGTCGAAATTTTTTTAAGCAATAGTCTACAACGACTTATGTAATTGACATTTGTGACAACTCCTCGTAAGGTTTTTTCATGCACAGTATAAAAATAGTCAGCCCACTTAACGGGCCAACCACACCGCGTAAGGCAGCTAGCCTGCTTGAACGCTTTTGTCAGATTGAGGGAATCAAAGTCATTCCGAACCGTGAGTTGAAACGCTCCGAGGTTACGTGGAACGCCATCGATAGAGTGATTGAACTTCCACCGTCAGAAACTCGAATCACCTACCGGAACTACCTGATTGCTTACGGTATCGGTCAGCTAATCATGTATCCTTGGAATCGGAATTCCGGTTTCGACCGTAAGCGAGAATTAGGCGGAGCCTTTCATCTCTTGGATGTCGCCGCGTGCCATACATTCGCCGGACGGTTCGTCCATGGCGATGGGGCGAATAGTCAGGTAACAAGCAACGCCCTCTATCATATGGCCCTGCTGAAAGAGACAGATTTCGCCAAGGGACTAGAAGGAGGACCGAAGGCCGCTTGGGGCCTCGTCGAAAGTCATGACGAAGTGATTTATCGCACGTTTCAACGGGCATTCGAGCTGCCTTTAGCAGCATAGGTAGTAGCCGCGTCTCTCTCTTTCAGACGGGGGACGCGGTTTCTCTCTGCAAAATCACCGTAGCCCGGTGATTTTGGTTTTTCCGTATGTTTTGCGTATGGGATGCGAAATTACCCCGCTCCCTCGTAAAGGCATTTTTGCGTATGGGCAAAAACCCCGGGAAATCCGCATACGAAAAAACCAAGGGAAAAAACAAACGCCCTTATCAAGGGCAGCTCCGGCTGTGCCCTTTTCGACCCTTACTCAACGCGATTCCGAAGCCTTTTCGGGTCGCCACTTTAAAAACAGCCACCTCGTCCAATAATCTTTGACGACGCTATTCAAGAACAGGGAGCCCCAAAGCCTTCCCTTGATACTTCTATGGATTGAGGAGGTGGAGAGAGATAGAACGTATTATGAACACAAAGCTAAGAAAAACAACTTGTTACACACAAGGCGTCGAATCACGCCTGAGAAAATCACTCGAACAGTTCACCGCGTTAAATCGGCATCGGCGGGCGGTGTTCGTCACCCTCACCACGAAGCACAGCGACCCAACGCTAGCCAAAACGGAGGTCAATCGGCTGACTGACCGTCTCCGCCGTCGATTTGGCTTCAAGGCCGTGTTCTGCCTCGAATTCAACGAACAGGGGCAGGCTCATTACCACGTCCTTTTGGTTCCTTCCGGGATATGGATGACTTGGACAACAGCGTCCGTCCGTTCCGAGATTTGGCGGCATTGGAAGGAGCTTGGAGAGCATGGCAAAACGGCTTTCAACGTGAAGCCAGCCGATATCAGGCGACCGCAGACGCTCATCAATTACATGTGCAAGTCTGACCTACCCGACGGAGAACCCCATGAAGAACGGTGGCAAAAGAAGCTTCCCGCCTTTCTCCAGTCCGATGGACTTCCGGTGCGGTGGTGGGGTGAGCTGAACGCGAAAACGCCTCAAGGGCGGCGGAAACCTCGTTCGCGGACTCGCTTAAGGGTTCCCCTCGAACGACTGCCGCTGGCGACGTAACGACGATGCCAAGCATTGAACAGTTTCCAGCATCCAGGGCAGACCGGCTGCGACACATACCGCCGCGACCCGAACGCAAGGCCGCTGACCCAAACCATATCTGGGTTAGCGAGGGGGAGCTACCCGCTTACGTTCCTTTCTCTTCTCGCCAGATTCGGGACATGAGGAAACGGGGAGTGCTCAAGTATTACCGCGACCCTCGCCCCGGACGAAGAATGGTGGTCTATAATCTTCACGAGGTATCGGAGCTGATTCGCTCAGGTCGTTGCCAGCAACCTCGGCACCGTGCGGAATTCGACCCTGAGGCCGTCGAGATATCTATTTGAGTCCGAGGGCGGAGGGCGTGAGGCGATAGAATTCCTTCGCGTCCTGCTTTAGGAGGCGGGCGTTGTAGTAGTTCGAGTCAATCTTGTCGGTTGACGTGCCCGCCATGTAAGCGGTGTCGGCTGGGTTACCATGAGCCTTCACATGAAAGGTAATGGCAGTGTGTCGAAGTAGGTTGTTGTGACCTTCCATGCGTCCGAATTTCTCGGGAATGGCCTTTCGGGCGTTTTCATCCTTTAGCCGATTGTAGGTGAACCCGAGCCCCCTCTTGAGGCAGAAGTCTATCCACGCCCGAAAGGTCTTCTCGATTCGGATGGTTCGGCCTCGTTCCTGCCCGTTACTCCTCTTTCGATACACGGATGCGGGGAACTCGATTTGATTCGTTCCAAGGTCAACGAGCGTATTCCCGTCCCATTTGCTTCCGCCCCCATGCGTAACCAAACGCTGCAATTCTTCGTAGCGACATAGGGTGAAGAGTCGGAACACGATGTAACCGAGCGAACCCGTCTCGAATGCCTTGAAGAGAATCAATTTCACCTCGGACAGCGTGTAGCTTTCGATGGACTTCAACTCGTAGACGGGTTTCCGAAAGTTAATCGGATTCCGTTGCAGCCACGGCTTCCCATTACTCGGGTCAATTGCGGGGTTCCCCTTGCCCGTGCAGAAGTTGAGAAACGCGTTGAGGTAACCGTAGCTCTTGAAGCGGTCCAACTGCGTGGCGTGCCCCATGACGTAAGCGTGACATACCGGAGAGGTCAGCCGATAGACCTTCTCTTGACCGTGCTTCGAAACGAAGCCCTTGGCGATGAAGCGTTCGTAGTCCGCCAGCGTTTTCTTTGAGCGATTCGCCGCGATTTGATGGGCGATGAACTGTTCGTAGGCCGTCGAAACAGTTATCGGCGGTCCCTGCCTTTTAACTGCCTCGGCATACTTGCGGGCGGCTGTGGAAATCAGGTTGGCATCTAGGTCTTCGTTGAGATTCAACAGGCCGTCGTTGCCGAGAATCTGGAACGCTAGTTCAGCTTGTTTGAGCTGCTCGGAAGATAGCCAAGTGACGGCGGGGCGTTCTTGGGAATCGACCAACACCGCACGGGTCGAGAGTTCCTTTTGCAGGCCTTCGGCGTCCGTCTTCTTGGCTCGGTAAGCCTCGGTGGGGACACCGTTGAGCGTGAACCGAATTCTAAACTGGGTTTTGTGTCGTTCGACCGCCCGAACGTTTGTAATGATTCCTTCGATACGCTTCGGCTTTCGACCCATCTCGGAATCATGGGGTTACGCATGGGGTTATGCAAGTCGCTACCTATGAAAACCTATTGGCTTTCAAGACCGCCGCGATAGACCACTCTGCCACCTCTCCTTGGAACGTGGGGCAAAATACACGTCACCTCCGCGGCGAAAACAAGCCGGAATCGCCGCGGTTCGCCGACGGATAATTCAAAAGAAAACCGCTTCCGACAGCGCCGCCGCCGGATCCAGCAGTTTCAGGCCCGTCGTCATCTTCACCGCGCCATCCCCAAAATCGGCTTCATAGGTGGCGTGGTTGTTCGACAGATAACCGGCCCAACTAAACGTCGAGTCCCCGTCGTAGCCGAACGTTACCGCCAAGGCGGGAGCACCGGCTCCCGCGTCGGCCTGAACGGAAAACTCAACGGCGTCGATCTTGCCGCATGCCGCCAAACGCGGCTTCAGCCATTCGCGAAGCACCAAGGCTTCGGCGGAGCGTTCGGGCTGGTGCGTGACGGTGACGATTTTCAAACCGCCCACCAATTTTTTCGGCGAAAACCCGCTGAGGAATTGGCCCAACCCCTGGCGCACCGGCAATAAACGCGCATGCACCAAGTCGCGCAACGCCTCGGGCTTCGGCCAGTTGAAAGCCAGCGCTTCGAGAGGCACCACGGCCGAATCGACCATGATCCGCTTCGAAGCCCGCAGCAGATATTGATAATCGTTGAGCCGTGTGGCGGAGGAAAAGCGGTGCGCCCAATAATAGAGCGGAAGATCCGTCGACAGGCAGGTGGACACGAGATCTTCCAAATAAGCTCGCGCCGCCATCGGATAACTCAGGATGACAAACTCGACACAGCGCGTGTCCCCCTTCGACTTCCCCAGAAAACATTCGCCGTAGACCTTGGCGCGGATGCCGGCGCCAAAGGTCTCGTCGCGCGAGGGGCAGAGCACGACCACCCGACTCGGGTAACGCTTGGAAAATTCGACCGTCGTGGCGAATTGTTGCCGCGCATCGTCGGCGGTGGTCTGAAACCCGAAGTGCAGCACAAAATTGACCTGCGTAGCTTTGGCCTCCTCCGCCGATGGTGCGGCTTTACCCGCGGCGTGCGTCTCCGCCCACATCTGGGCGAGACTTTTGGAGATGGCTTCGGCCGGCACATCCATGCCCGGCAGCGCGTCGAAAATGACAGCCATGGCGGATTAAGGCTTACGCCACGTGTTTTGGTCGGCGGCGAGGAGGGCCTCGGCGCTGGAGGGTCCCCACGATCCGGCAGGATAACTGTCCATTCCCTCGCGGCCGGCGGCGGCCCACGCCTCAAGAAGCGGAGTGTAAAGTTTCCAAGACGTCTCGGCCTCGTCGCCGCGAATGAAGAGCGTGCCGTCGCCGATCATGGCATCGAGCACCAGGCGCTCATACGCTTCCGGCGTATTCGAGCCGAAGGTCGTGCTGTAGCGGAAGTTCATCTTCACGGGCTGAGTGCGGGTTTCGAGTCCAGGGACCTTGCCGTTCAGGATCAGGCTCAAGCCTTCGTCGGGTTGAATCTGGAATGAAAGCGTATTGCAGGCGAGGTCGAACGAACCACCGGCAAACAGGGTGCCAGGAGGGCGTTTGAACTGCACCGCGATTTCCGTGACCCGCCGCGCCATGCGCTTGCCGGAACGCAGGTAAAATGGGACGCCCTGCCAGCGCCAATTGTTGATCGAAAGACGGATGCCCGCGTAGGTCTCGGTATTCGATTCCGGCGCGATGCCTTCTTCTTCGAGATAACCTTTGGCCGGTTGTCCGGCGATCATGCCGGCCGAGTATTGCGCCCGCGTGACATCACCGCCTTCGCCCAGATTCAGCGGTTGGATCGCACGCAACAGCTTCACCTTCTCGTCACGGATCGCCTCGGCATCCAGGGATACCGGCGGCTCCATGGCCGTTAGCGCGACCAACTGCATCGTGTGGTTCTGGATCATGTCACGCAGCGCACCGCTCTGCTCATAGTAGCCGCCGCGGGTGCCCACCCCGACTTCTTCCGCCACCGTGATCTGCACGCTGGAGATGAAATTGCGGTTCCAGAGCGGTTCAAAAATCGAGTTGGCGAAACGCTGCACCAGCAAGTCCTGCACGGTCTCCTTGCCGAGGTAGTGGTCGATCCGATACACCTGATGCTCCTCGAACACGCTGCGAATCGTGGCATTGAGCGACAGGGCGGACTCCAGATCGCGCCCAAACGGCTTTTCGATGATAACCTTGGCGTGATGACCTTTGCCGAGATGCTTTCCGGCCAACCCGCTCTTGCCCAAGTTCTCCAAGATCGGTGCGAAAACCGAGGGTGGCGTTGAAATGTAGAACAGGGGCTGCACCTCGCGGCCTACTTTTTCGTCGATTTGCTTAAGGTGTTCGGCGAGTTTTTCGAACGCCGCCGGATCATCATAGCCACCGGCCACGTAGGACGTGCGCTCGGCGACGCGTTGCCAGACCTCGTCGTTCATCTCGCGGCGGGAGAATTCCTTGATCGCGTCAGCCGCCAACTGGCGAAATTCCTCGTCAGGGATCTCCTTGCGGCCGTAGCCCACAAGATGAAAATCCGCCGGAAGCAGATTGTCGGCCGCGAGATTATAGACCGCTGGGATCAGTTTCCTCGCCGTCAAGTCGCCCGATGCGCCAAAGATGACGACCGCAGTCGGTGGGGCGCCGCGATGTTTGCTGAGTCCTTGAAGAAATGGGTGGCGTTCGTTTTCGGCCATAAAGCGCAGACGTTGTCGTTCCGGCAAAGCCCTGAATCAAGGCCTAACACCATTTGGCGCAAGGTCTCTAGGGCCGAAATCCTTTCGGGAAAAGCGGCACGTTTTCAAAATGCCGCACCACGCCCCGCGAGTCGGCCGATTCGACAATCGGTTCGCCGGTCCCGGCGGGCAGTTCAATTTCAACAATATCGAAGCGAAAGGTGACGGGCGGCGGGTTCAACCGACGCAAGTAGGCCTTCGCGGCGCGCAACAGGATGCGCTTTTTCTTTGGGTTCACTGCGTAGTAGCCCGGCACGAGCGCCGTCGACGAACGCGCCTTCACCTCGATGAACACCAACACATCCTGATCGCGCATGACCAAATCAATCTCTTCTCTTCGGTCACGTGGGTTTCGCCAATTTTGGGCGACCGGAGTGAAACCCCGCTGCGTTTTCAGGTGGACGGCCGCACGACGTTCGCCCCATGCGCCGCTCGATTCGGCGCGCCGCTCGCGCCACCAAGTCATAAAAGCCTCAAACATAGGTCTGCGCGGTAATTTACGAACGGTGCGGCGAATCCCCGCCTCACTCGCTTTCTCATTGCGACAATCTACCCCGCCTGACAATCCCAGAACTCACCGCCCGCCTGTCCCGTTTCGCTCTCGTCCATGGCTGCTCCCTCCGTCGCGAACACCCTCCGTCGCTCCCTGCTCATCAAGGTCATTTCCAAGCCGACCCCCAGTCGGGAGGACATCGATTCCGTGGTCGAGCTCACCGCCACGAAGGTCGTCGAAGCGCTCCAGGCCCAGTCGATGACGCTCTACCTCGTGGAGGGTAACGACATCGTCTTTAAGCACGTTTACTATTCCCCCACGCTCTGGGCGGATAACAAAGCCAAGGAAACCGATTTCAAGGCCACGGCGGAAAAACTGCTGAAGCTTAAACTGCCTCTTGGCACCGGTAACGTCGGCCAAGTCATCACGAGCGGCTCACCGGTGTTTTTCAACGCGACCGGCCCGGACGCCGATTCCCTGAAGCAGATGAATACCGGTTTCGACGTGCGGTCCATGCTTACCGTCCCGCTCAAAACCAACATCGTGATCGGTGCGATTCAGTTGCTCAACAAAGAGGCGAGCGCCGGCACCCATGGAGAATTCACCGAGGCCGATTTGAAGTTGCTGGTCGAGGTCGCGGAGTATTCGGCGGCGCTGATCCAGCGCATGCTTGATCCGAAGTTCGTGCTCAATGCGGTGGATACCGCGAAGTTCATCTCCCGCCTCACTGACCACCAGTTGGTGACCGACGAAAACGAGATTCAGATCGACGAGAAACTGGTCGAAATCGTGGGCGACGCCATCATCCGTCGGGAACAGGTATTCCCCCACCAGCGCCTCTCCCCGAACTCCGTGGCCGTGCTCATGCCAAACCCACTCGACTACGCTAAACGCGAGGCGTTTCAACAGGCCACCGAACTCTACATCGATGAAATCCGCGTCGCCCCGGCGACCTTGATTGAAAGTCTCGTCAAAAAGCATTTCAAAACGGACTCGAAATCCGGCGTGGATAGCGACGTCGACATTTCCGCCGTCGCCGACGTCATCAGCACCGCCTACCAGCCCGACGGCGGCAAGGAAGTCTCGGCCGGCGACCTGGAGAGCGAGGACTCCGCGCCGATCATCCAACTCGCCAATCGTATCATCGAAGACGCTTACGTTTCCGGCGCCTCCGATATTCACATCGAGCCCATGGAGAAGGACCTGCTCGTGCGTTATCGCATCGATGGCATGTGCCAGGAAAAGTTACGCCTCCCCTCCCAGGTTTCCAACGCCCTGGTCACGCGCCTGAAGATCATGTGCAACCTCGACATCGCGGAACGTCGGTTGCCGCAGGACGGGCGCATCATCTTCAAGAAATACACCAAGAAAAACATCGATATCGATCTGCGCGTCGCCACTGGGCCGATGAATCATGGCGAAAAGGTGGTCATGCGTATTCTCGACAAGCAGAAGTCGACACTTCCCCTGCCCGCGCTCGGATTTTCCGATGAGAACCTGGAGCGCTACCGCAAGTGCATTCAACAGCCCTACGGGATGATCCTGCACTGTGGGCCGACCGGTTCCGGTAAATCGATGACGCTCTATTCGGCGCTCTCGGAGATCAATACTCCCGACATCAACATTCAAACGGCGGAGGATCCGATCGAGTATACCCTCCCCGGGCTGAACCAGATGCAAATGAGCCGGCAAATCGGCCTTACCTTTGCCCGCGCGTTGCGTTGTTATCTGCGCATGGATCCGGATGTGATTCTCGTGGGTGAAATCCGCGACACCGAGACTGCCGGCATCGCCGTGGAAGCCGCGCTCACCGGCCACTTGCTGGTCTCCACGCTGCATACCAACGACGCGCCGGCGACAGTGAACCGGCTGGTCGAAATGGGGATCGAGCCGTTTAACATTTCCGCCTCGCTCGTCTGCGTATGCGCCCAGCGTCTGCTCCGCCGCGTCTGCAAAAACTGCAAGGTGAGCTACACGCCCAAGGATCGGGAAGAGAAGCTCCTCCTCGACTCGCTCCGGTGGACCGGCGAGATCTTCAAGGCCAATCCCCAAGGATGTCCCGTGTGCAATGGCACCGGCTACAAGGGGCGCGTGGGTATCCACGAACTCATGACAAACAGCGAGGAGCTGACCAACGGCATCAACAAGGAGGTCGAAGTAGCCGAGCTCAAACGCATCGCGATGCGCAACGGCATGAAAACGCTCCACCAAGACTCCATGCTCAAGGTGAAGCAGGGCCTCACCACCATCGAGGAGGCCCTCGCCAATGTGCCTCCTGACATGATTCTCTGATCGCGACCGCCCGCGCCGGCACCAGATCGCCGTGGCTATTTCCCGGGCGACGCCTGGCTCGCCGCCCAACTGGCCAACTTGCGCTCCGCCGGCGGGAATTTCGGCCGATCGCGCAGGATTTCGGCGATCAGCGCCGTGGCCACATCGCGGCGCTCGATCGCATCCCAACGGTCCACCCAAGGCATGAGTTCCAACCCGCGGGCGTTGGTGCCGTTCAGCATCAAGCGCGCCGCGGAAAGGAACGCGACCGTCTCACGCAAATCGAACTGGGCCTGCAACTCGCGTCGCAGCGTATCGTCGCGGCGCGAAACCATCCACACGGGCCGGCTTTGCCGCGTCTCGCCGATGACGCGTAACGCTTGGCGCGGGTCCCCGTCTTTCAAGAGACCGTCGACTTGGCTGAAGAACTCGGATTCGTCCGCCACGGCCAACAAAACAGGAGGCTGGATCCTGCCCCCCTCCCGCTGCGGAGCGTCGGCCGGCAAGGGGGCCACGGCCTCTCGAACTTTCGCCTGCGCCGCGAGCTCTTCCGCCGCGGCGGTGTCGATGGACTGGCGCAAGGTCTGCAAGCGGGCGACGTCGCCGAAATCGCGTTGGGCCAGCGACAATACTTCCAAGCAGGTCGTCCACCGCGACGCCGCTTCCAATCGTTCCACGGTATAAACCACGGCGCCCAACGAGGTCCGACGAGAGGCAAAATAGTCGGTGAGTTCTTGGCGCGGACCTTCCGCGGGATCCTGCGCGGCATTGATCGTCAGTCGCATCAAGGTCACCCACTCCGCCAACCCCGTGTCGCCCAGTTCCTTTTCATCGAAGGCATTCAAGGCCCCGGCCGCTTCGCGCCATCGCACCTCTCGCATGAGCCAAATCACACGAATCTTTTTCAAGTCGACCGAACTCAACCCCTGTTCCCGGGCCGCCTGAAAGACTAGGGTCAACAGATCGCCTCGGCCGATTTCACCAAGCGGTTGCGCGACGGCCGCGAGGTTGTCGCTGGTCGAGCCAAAGCGAAACAGAAAATCCCGCAGGCTCGCCTCCGTCTGCGCGGAGCCGGCCAATGCCCGTTGCACCACACCGTAAATGTAAGGCGTGGGCCGGGCCGGAAAACGACTGCGCATCGCCTCAAGGGCCGTTTCCATGGTCGCCAGATCACCGGCCTCGCGAGCCGCCCGCACCTGCATGCGATACGCCGCAGAGGTATCGCTCGCTTCGGCGACCCAGTCACGCGTAACCGAAAGCGCCTCCTCCGCCCGTCCCAGTTGGAGCAACGCCAGGACCTCGATCTCGCGAGCCCGGGCATCTTCAGGGTTCTGGTCGCGCGCCCATCCCAACGCCGCCTCCCCGTCGTTGCGGCGCAGATCGTTTTGGGCGCGCTGTTCCAACAACCAGGCCCGGTCCCGATCCACCGGCTCACCTGCGTGGGCGAGGGCAGCGGCAATCACGTGCTCCACCTCGGCAAAATTCTCCGACTGCCAGAGCACTTTCAGGAAATCCTCGATGTAATCGCGCCCCGGATACGAGAACTCCACTCCGTCCAAAAGCACCTTAATCGCCCGTTCCGGCAGCCGGGCCGCGAAAAAGAAGGCCGCGAGTTGGCGCCGGGCGTTCCGGGCATCCGGCTGACGCTCCAACCCCACGCGGATCTTCATCGATCCTTCACCCCAGCGTTGGTTACGGAAATCCTCCATGCCTTCGGCGATGAATGCGTCACCTCGCTTGCGTCGGATCTCGTCCCATTTCACCGGGACGAGCACGGCATCACTCCACGTCACGTAATTATAAGGACGTTGCTCCAGCCACACATACCATGCCGTCGTCGCGGCCAGATAACTGAGCGCCATCAGACCGCCCAACCAAATGAACAAGGCCGAGACGCACACCATCAGCCCGTGATGACGCCGCCGATCGCGCTCGAAGAATCCAAACAAACCAAGACGCCAACGCGCCGGTGCGGGTTGGGCCCGGGCGCGTGACCAGACCAGTTTTACCCGTCGCTCGCTCATCGTCGCACGCGGCCGGTCAACCTTCGCCCGTCACGACCAGCTCTGGCGCCGGCTCGCGGGTGCCCCGCACCGCGTCAGCGATGTTGGACCGTGCGGTCTCCGGTTCGCCGCGATCATGGTTGAACTTCATCGAAACCGTCTTCGACACACCGCGCTCTTCCATCGTCACGCCGTAAATCGCCTTGGCTGCCGAAACGGTGCGCTTGTTGTGCGTGATGATGATGAACTGGGACTCGTTGACGAACTGCTTCAAAAGGTTCGTGAAACGGCCAATGTTCGATTCATCGAGTGGCGCGTCCAATTCGTCGAGCAAGCAGAACGGCGAAGGTTTCACCATGTAGAGCGCGAAGAGCAGCGCCACGGCCGTGAGGGTTTTTTGACCACCGGAAAGCAGCGTGATCGACTTCAGTTTCGTGCCGGGCGGCTGCGCGGTGATTTCGATGCCGCTCTCCAAAATGTCGTCGGCCGCCACCAGTTCGAGATTCGCCACACCACCGCCGAACAGCGTTTCGAAGGTGTAAACGAAGTTCTTTTTGATCTGCTCAAACGTGATCGAGAACTGTTCCTGCGAGGTGCGATTAATCTCGTCGATGGCCGACACCAACTCGGTTTTCGCGTTGGTGAGATCGTCGTATTGGCCTTTGAGAAAGTCGTAACGTTGCTTCAGCTCAGCGTATTCCTCGATGGCCACCAAGTTGACGGCCCCCATGGAATTGAGGCGTTGCCGCAAGGCATCGACTTCCGATTTGATCGTCGGCCAAGCCGTCGATTCGAGTGCCGCAAGATCGGCTTCGGTCGGCTCGCCTTTGGGCTCTTTGGGTTTGCGGCCACGACGCTTCGGCGCGGCGGCCGTATCCGCACCAGCGTTGGTTATATCGGCTTCCGCCTGGGGTGCGTCGTCAGGCTCGGAGGCTGCCGCCGCGGCGGGCTCGTTGTTGTCGTCGCCCTCGTCTTCGTCGAGGTCGAGCGACTTCATGTCCGGCGGTTCGTCGTCGGAGCGCCACAGCAACGCCTTCCAATCGAGCGCATGCACGCTCTCGGAAAATTCGCGGGTCACGTCCTCGCGCAGGAACTCGGCGCGCGAGCGCGTCTCGGCGAGCTTCACCTCGCAACGCCCAAGCTCGCCCGAGGCGGAATCCGCCGCATGGCGCAGACCATCCTGCGAGCGTTCGACTTCGTTGATCTCCGCTTCGACCGCAGAGAGCTCGCCGCGGATCTGTTCCACCTGGCCTTGGGCCACCACGAGGGTTTCGCCGATCTGCTCGGCGCGGGCACGTTGGCGGGCGCTGTCCTGTTCCAGCGTGTCGACCTGCTCGGTCCACACTTCGATCTCCTGTTGGCGCTGCACGAGGATCTCCGAAATCTGAGCGCGGCGGCGTTCCATGTCGGCGATGCCGCGGTCCAGCACCTCCACCTTTTGCCGACGTTCGGCGAGTTCAAGACGAGCCTGCCCGAGCGTGTCGCGTTTGACGTCGCGATCGGTGCGCAACTCATTGAGCCGCGTATCCATGCTGGCGATGCGCTGACGCGCCGCTTCGCAATTGGTCTCGGCCTCGACCAAGCCGGCCTTGGCCTTGTCGAAGCGTTGCTGGGCGTCGTTACGCGCGGTTTCGAGCGAAACCAAGTCGCGTTGCATGCGCTCGTAACGTTGGCCGACGCCCTCCAGGGCCTGCTTGGCGTTGCGCTGTTCGCTCTGCACGGCGGCGACTTGTTGCGACGCTTCGAGGACTTCCGCGCGTTTGTCTTCGAGCGCTTGTTCCGCTTCGGCGAGACGCGAGCTCAGGCCGTCGATAACCTGACGCTGGGCGTCGTGCTTGACCTGCTCGTCGGCGATTCCCTTGGCGGTTTCCCTCAGGTCGATCTCGCGCTGAACGATGCTGTTGCCGGGTTTCTTGGCAAAGCCACCCGCGACGAGGCCGCGGCGATCGACCAGCTCTCCTTTCCGGGTGGCGACGGCGATGAAACTAAAGTTCGGATGAGCCGCCCAGTAATCGAGGAACCCGGCCAGATCGTCGGTGATATAACACGCGCTGAGCAGCGCCGCCGCCGGATGCGTCGCATCGGCGTTAATCAATGCGTTATGCGCCGGCATGAGCCTTGGTGGCAAATCGCTTGCTGCCGGGGGGGACTGCGCCAAGCCGCCGACCTGCAGGACCGCGCTGCCGATCTGCTCGTGTTCGAGCTGGTGTAAAACGCGCTGCGCGGTCGCGAGATCGGCCACGTGGATGGCCTCCACGGCTGAGCCGAGCAGCGCCTCGATCGCCTTCGCGGCAGTGGATTCGATCTGCAGATCCCGCGTGATCGGGCGAACGGTCGCCCCTTCGAGGGAAGCATCGATCTTGCCCTGCAAAATCGCCTTCGCGCCTTCGCCGAAGCCCTCCCATTTTTCCTGCAGTTGTTGCAACAACTTGAGGCGGGCGGAACGTTGCGCGAGTCCCCGGTCAATGTCCTGCAACGTGCGCTGGCCTTCGCGGAATTGACCGGTGATCTCGCCGATCAATTGTTGGGCCGCGGCCGACTCCTGATGGAGCCGGCTCTTCTCGGCGAGGCTCTCCTCGACGCGCACGTCGAGCTCGGCGAGCTGTTGCGTCATCGCCGCCTGTTGCTGGCCGACGTTTTCGATTTCGGCGACGAGCGCTTCGTGGCGTTGCGCCGAGGTCTTTTGGTCGACCTCAAAGCTGGTGGTGTCGGTGCGGAGGCGGGCGATCGTGCTCTCCATCTGCAGCAACGCGAACTTCGTCTGCCGCAGTTCCTGCTCGAGCTTGCTCAACTCGGCTTCGGCGACGGCCAGCTCGCGATTACGATTCTGAAAAACGGCATCGGTGGTGCCGAGCAGGGTGAGTTGTTCCTCCTTGTCCTGCGCGCCGGTGTCGACCTGATCGGACAGCTCGCGCAACTGCATTTGCAGCTCGCTGAGATTGTCGGTCGAGGACTGCAAGCGATCCTGTAAACCGGTGCGCTTGATGTGCGCGAGGTTGGCGCCGTTTTCCGCCGCCTCCTTCTGGGATCGAAGATCGAAGACCGCCTGCTGCGCGTCCTGCACGCGTTGGTTGAGTTGGGACCGTTTTGTCTTACGCGCTTCGAGGGCTCCCTGCTCACGCTCAAGCGACGTCCGCCGGGTCTCGGCCTCGGTGCGCAAAGTCGTGAGCTTCGTCTCCAACTCGTCCAGGACCGCGCTGAGTTGCGCGTATTGGTGGGCGCTGTATGCGAGACTCAGGTGGCGATGACGGAAGCTGAGCCGTTTGAACCGGAGCGCCTTCGAGGCCTGCCGACGCAGACTGCCAATCTGGCGTCCGACTTCGCTGATCACGTCGGCGACGCGAGCGAGATTTTGCTCGGTCAGCGCAAGCTTGCTCATGGCTTCTTTGCGCTGGCTCTTGTATTTCGTGATGCCCGCCGCTTCCTCGAACACCGCGCGGCGTTCCTCCGGTTTTGAAGAGAGGATTTGGTCGATCTGGCCCTGCGCCATGATCGAATAGCTGGTCCGGCCGATGCCGGTATCCATGAAAAGTTTATGGATGTCCTTGAGGCGGCAGGCCTGGCCGTTGAAAAAATACTCGCTCCCGCCGTCCCGATGGACGCGGCGCATGATCTCAATCTCGTGGAATTCGCTGCCGAGTTGCTTTTCGCATTCCGTCAACAGCAGCGACACTTCGCACATTTGCGCGGGCTTGCGGGTGTCGGCGCCCTCGAAGATGACGTCCTGCATCTTACCACCGCGCAACGCCTTGGCACTTTGCTCCCCCAAGACCCAGCGGATGCCGTCCGCGATGTTGGACTTGCCGCAGCCGTTGGGACCGACCACCGCGGTGACTCCCGGCTCGAAGCGCAGCGTCGTGGGGTCGGCGAAGGATTTGAAACCGTGAAGCTTGAGCGCCTTGAGATACATGCAGAGGGAAAGGGGCGATTGAAAGTCGGCCCCGAAGGGCCGCAACGGTAAAAAAGGGCGTTCTATGCCGCTGGCCGGATGGCTGGGCGCACGGTGCCCCCGGCGGGGGCGATGCCACCAAGACTGGCCGAAGCACCCGGCGTCGCGCCCGTCATTTGTGGTCCCAAGGGAATGAGGCGACGACCTTGGTCTGTTTCCAGACTTCAAAGACCTCGAACATCTTGCCGGGGTTGAAGATACCGTTCGGATCGAGGGCTTGTTTTACGGCCTGCATCGCGCGGACCTGCGCGGGCGAGTGTTGCAGTCGCAGAAACGGCGTCTTCGCGAGGCCGATGCCGTGCTCCCCAGAGATGGCGCCGCCGAGCGCGACCACTTTTTCCATCAGGGCCTGCACGGCCGCCTCCGCCGCTTTCGTTTCGGCCGGATCGGCTTTGTGATACATGATGTTCACATGCAGATTGCCGTCGGCGAGGTGACCGAAAGTCGGGATGGCCAACTGCGATTTGCGACGCAGGCCGTTGAGGAAGCGGGCAAACGTTTCGTAGGCGCGCAATGGAATCGTGATGTCCTCGTTGAGCTTGGCATCGCCCATCTGGAACATCGCGCCGGAACATTTCCGGCGCACCGCCCACAGGGTTTCCGCTTCTTCGCGGGATGCGGCCGCCCGGTGCCCGAGCGCGTGCGTTTTCGCCCACGCCAACACAGCTCCTTTTGTATCGGCGACCTCGGATTCGGTTCCGGCCAATTCGAGCAGGATCACGGGCCGGCCGGCGTTGCCCGGGAAAATCGTGGTCTTCATCGCCTGCTCGGCGCAGGTCACGGACTGCCGGTCAAGGAACTCGCAAATCGCCGGTTGAATACGGAGGCCGAACAACGCACGCGCCGCCCGAAACGCGGTCACCTCGTTTGCAAAGCTGGTCAGCAGAGTCCAACGCGCCGCTGGCAAAGGGATGAGTTTGAGGACCGCATCCGTCACGAGACCGAGCATGCCTTCACTGCCGATCCACAGGTCGCGCAGGTTAAAGCCGGAGGAGAATTTCTTCGTCGCCGTGCCCCACTCCACGAATTCGCCGGTCGGCAAAAATCCTTTGAGCGCCAAGACAAAATCGCGCGTCACCCCATACTTGCCGCCATGCATGCCGCCGGCGTTGCAGGCGATATTGCCGCCGATGGTGCAGTATTGTTTGGACGACGGATCGGGCGGATAAAACCAGCCGGCAGCCTCTGCGGCAGCCTGAATATCGGCGACCTTTGCCCCAGCCTGGACGTGGGCCATGCCGGCCTCGGCATCGATTTTGATCTTCTTCCAACCGAGCATGTCGATCACCCAGCCGCCCTCGCGCGGCGAGGCCGATCCCATCAATGTGGTGCCGCGACCGCGCGGCGTGACCGGCACCTTAAGGCGATTGGCGGCGGACAACACCACCGTCAGATCATCGCGGTCGCGCGGTTTGATCACCGCCGCCGGCATGAACGACAATCGACTGCTGTCGAAAGACGCCGCGTAGCGTTCAGCTTCGTCCGTCCGCACAACTTGCGGACCGAGTTTGCGGCGGAGAGCGGAGGTGGCGGCGCGGAAATCAGACATAGTGGTGATCGCCTCACATCACTCCCGATGCCAAGCTGCGGCAAACCGATAAACCCGCCTCACGTTACCCCCTCGATTTGAACGTTAAGCAGGCCCGATCTTCACTCGACCCGGCGTGCTGCTGATTCTCGCTCTCCCCTACCCATGACCCGCGTTCTCCTCACCACCACCTCCTTTCAAGACACTCCCGGAATCCACCACGAGATGCTGGCGGCCGCTGGCTTCGATCTCGTTTGCGAGCGCGGGCCGCTCAGCGAAGCGCGCATGCTGGAGCTGGCGGGTGATTTCGACGCCTACCTCTGTGGCGACGATGCGATGACCCGGACTGTGATGGAGAAATCGCTACCGCGACTGAAGGTGATTTCCAAATATGGCATCGGCCTCGACAAGATCGACCTGCCCGCCGCGGAGGATCTTAAACTCCCCGTGCTCTTCACGCCCGGCGTGAATCACACTACGGTCGCCGAACACACGTTTACGCTGCTCCTCGCGGCCGTGCGTAACCTCGTCGTCGAGGCCAACCACGTCGCGGCTGGTCGCTGGACGCGCATCACGGGCAACGAGATTTGTGGCAAGACCCTCGCCATCGTCGGCTTCGGCCGCATCGGCAAGGAGGTCGCCATCCGCGCCCGTGCCTTCGGCCTGAAGGTCATCGGCTACGGCAACTATTGGGACGAAGATTTCGCCCGCTGGCACGAGATTGAACGCGTCGATAATTTCGACGACGTGCTCCGCCGCGCGGATTTCATTTCCCTGCACACCAAGCTCACACCCGCAACCAAGGGACTGATCAACGCGACCAATTTTCCGCTGATCAAAAAGGGGGCGGTCATCGTCAACACGGGCCGCGGTGAACTCGTCGATCTTGATGCCCTCGTCGCGGCGCTGAAAGAGAAACACCTTTTGGCCTACGCCGCCGACGTGCTCGACCAGGAACCGCCTCCCGCCGACCACCCGCTGCTCGGGTTACCCAACGTTATTCTCACGCCTCACATCGGTTCCCGCACCCACGAGAGCGTGCAGCGCCAGGCCTCTTGTGCCGTGGAAAACCTCACCCGCTTTCTCGCCGGCCAAGAGCCCATCGCCCGCGCCGTTTGATTCCCGTCCCCCGTCCGCGACTCCCGTTTATCCCATGGAAACCTTCTACACCGTCCCTGAAGCCCAGCACAACGCGCTCGTCTCCGCCGCGTATCAACATCGCGGTTACCAAGCCGATGAGTCCGCCGACGGTGCGCGTTTTTGCGCCGAGGCCACCCGCCACGGCATCCGCACGCACAACGCCTTGAAGGCGCTGCATCTCGACCACCTGTTCGGCTCCGGTTCGCAGGGTTGTGTGCCCGGGGCCGAGATCGAGGAGGTCCCGACGCGTTTCGCGGCAGCCAAGATCTGGAATGCCAACAAGAAGCTCGGCCAAGCCACCGCCTACCGGGCAATCGACGAAGCGATCCGACTCGCCGATGAATACGGTGTAGGCACCGTCTCGGTCGACAATGCTTTCCATTACTTGTGGGGTGGCGGCTATGTCATGGAAGCCGCGCGCAAGGGCTACGTCGCCTACACCAATTGCACCGCAGCACTCGCCGAAGTTGTGCCCTTTGGCGGCAAATTCCCCACCCTCGGCACCAATCCGCACAGCTGGGGTTTCCCGACCACCGAAGCGCTGGGCTTCCCCATTGTGGTCGACTGGGCGACGTCCGTTGTCGCCATGGGCCGAGTGCAGCAACTCAAGCGCGAAGGCAAAACCCTGCCGCCCAACGCCGCGGTTGACAAGGACGGTCAGCCCACCACGAACCCGGCCGAGGCTGTCGCGCTCCTGCCTTTCGGCGCGCACAAAGGCTACGGCCTTTCGTTGATCAACGAACTCGTGGGCGGACTCATCGGCGGCTCCCTGCCGACCATCCGCAATCGCTGGGCGCGGGTCGGCGAAGGTGACAAAGGCACCTGCACCTTTTTCTTCCAAGTAATCCACCCCGAGGCCATGAGCGGAGGAGCTTTCGCCAAGGGCCGCAATCAAAGCGCCAACGTTAAGGCCGTGCTCGCCGACGTGCTGGGGCATGGCAACGAAAGCTGCATCGTTCCCGGGCAACTCGAAGCACGGTTCGCGGAAAAGTCCCGCGCCGCCGGTGGCCTGCTCTTCAGCAAAGCCGAAGTCGAGGGCCTCAACGAACTCGCCACCGAAGCCGGCCACGCGACCATCAATCTCGCGTCGCTTCCGACCACCGAAATTTAATCCCGTCCGACTCTCCTGCATCGACCGCCCGAAGCCTCGTCCTCAACCTGACGGTCCTTTCGATGCTCCCCGCGACCTAACCCCCAATTCCTATCATGAGCCTGAAAATCCGTCCCGCCTCCGAATGCCAATACGACGCCCTCTCGTTGGGTGAAGTCATGCTCCGCCTTGATCCTGGCGAGGGCCGCGTGCGCACCGCCCGCAGCTTCAAAGCCTGGGAAGGCGGCGGCGAATACAACGTCACCCGCGGTCTGAAAAAATGCTTCGGTCTGCGCACGGCGGTTTGCACCGCTTTTGTGGACAACGAGGTTGGCCACCTCATCGAAGACTTCATCATGCAAGGCGGGGTGGATACGCAGTTCCTCAAGTGGAGCGCCGACGACGGCATCGGCCGCACCGTGCGCAACGGCCTCAACTTCACCGAGCGCGGCTTCGGCATCCGTGGCGCCGTCGGCGTGCCGGATCGCGGCAACACGGCCGCCTCCCAGATCAAGCCCGGCGACTTCGATTGGGACCACATTTTCGGTAAGCTCGGCGTGCGCTGGTTCCACACCGGCGGCATCTTTGCCGCGCTCTCGGAATCGACCGCGCAGGCCACCATCGACGCCGTTAAAGCCGCCAACAAATACGGCACAATTGTGTCCTACGATTTGAACTACCGTCCCTCGCTCTGGAAGAGCATTGGCGGGCTCGCCAAGGCTCAATCAGTCAATCGTGAGATTGCGCAATACGTCGACGTCATGATCGGCAACGAAGAGGACTTTACGGCCTCGCTCGGCTTCGAAGTCGAAGGTGTTGATGAAAACATCAGCCACATCGAAACCGACGCCTTCAAGAAGATGATCAAAAGCGCCGTGGCCGAGTTCCCCAACTTTAAGGTCGCCGCGACCACCCTGCGCACGGTCATTACGGCGACGGTCAACGACTGGGCGGCGATTTGCTACCACGACGGTGAGTTCTTCGAGAGCCGCGAATATCCGAAGCTCGAAATCCTCGACCGCGTCGGCGGCGGCGACAGCTTCGCCAGCGGCCTCGCCTATGGCTTCCTCGCCCACAACGACGCGGCCAAGGCGGTTAATTACGGTGCCGCTCACGGCGCCCTCGCCATGACCACTCCCGGCGACACCACGATGGCCACCAAGAAAGAAGTGGAGAAGGTCATGGGCGGCGGCGGAGCGCGCGTCGTTCGCTAAGTCAAAAGCCCGGCTCGTCCCACTCGATCTAGGCAACCGGTCGCACGGTCGTGCGACCGGTTTTTTGTGTTCCGCCGACCCCGCCCGGGGCGGCTACAAAACCGGTGTGATCGGCGTGCCAACCGCCTTGTAAAGACGCGTCAGCGCCTCCTTCATCGTGAATCTGGACTCCGTGCCGGGAAATGAGCCAATCTCGCGATAGTTCCGATAGAAGTCCGGATGGCCGGTCGGAACCGCCGGCATGTTGGGACGGAGCTCAAAGCTGCTCGTATTTTGAATCGGCCACAGATCCAGCGGGCTTAACGAAAGCACGCCGTCTACGAGTGTGTTTACGGCGGCGACCGGCAACGGCATCTTGCGCCGCCCGATCACCCAACTGTTCTCCGGCCGCATATCCTCCTCGATCTCGTCGCGCAATGCGCGCGCGAAACGGGCGTCCTCGATAATCAAGCCGATCTCTGTATTCAGTTTCTCGGAACGGGGATCCAAATTATAGGATCCGACAAACGCCACCCGATCATCGACCACCACCGACTTCGCGTGAACGCAAAGATAAGGTGGAGGTGCCGCCGGATTTTTCGTGGCACGGAGTTTGGCAACCTCATCATAACGCGCAAATACGCGGGCTTGGTTGGCGGGGTGCGGCTTATACTCGTAGATCTGCAACTTGAGATCGTCGACATATAGTCCGCGCATCCGATAGTTCGCCGAATAGGCGAGAATATTGTCGGTTGACGCGAAGCTGTTGGACGAAATCCGAATGCTCAGGTCCGGGTTCTTGTCTCGGAGATTACGGACCAAGCGCCGTGCTGCGGGACTCACGATTAAATACGGCGTTTGCATCAGGATGCTCTGCTTCGCCTCCGACGCCATGCTCCGCAACTCACGGGTGATGCGCGAGTCGTGCCGAAATATTCCCACGCTCTTGCCCGGAACATCCACGATCAGCCGCACGCTATCCACGGGGTGCAAACGGTCCACGAACCGCGCGCGAATCAGGTCAAGATCGTCGGCTTCGCGGTTTAGGTCATCAAAGTATCCGCCAAAGTCATAGTCGGCCCGCTTCGCGTAACGGGCGAAATGACCTTGCTCGATCAGGGCCGCGACATCTGCCAAATCCTCACCCGCGACGACCTCCTTGAAGTTCCAAAACGCATCGAATGACACTTTCGCCGCCTTGACCACCGGTCCCACCGCCAGCACGTCACGATCTCTGAAGTTCAACCCGTTGGCGTGATCGAAGTAGGTGTTTTCGATATTCCTGCCACCTGTGATCATCACCGCGTCGTCCACCACCATCAGCTTGTTGTGCATGCGTTGGTTGATCCCGCGAAATGACCGCAACCCTGTCCACAAGGTCTGCCACACCGAAGGCTTGATTAGGGCCATCACCGGACGGTAGTGGCGCACTTTGAAATTGGGGTGCACGGTCGCGAGAAACGCTACGATCGCCGGGTCTTGGTCAGACGCCATGTGATCCGCAATGATGCGAACCTGCACGCCCCGCCGCGCCGCCTCGATGAGTTCGTAGATCATCAAGCGCCCGCACTCGTCGTTGCTCCAAATGAACGTCTGAATCTCAATCGATTCACGCGCTTGGCGGATAAGATGGATGCGCAGCAACAGCGCATCGTAACCACCGCTGATCAACTCTGCAGCGTTGCCCTGCGTCTCGTCGAAGGCTGAGCCAGCCCTCTCGACACGAACCGGAGCCGAAAAGAGCCCAACCGCGACCGGCGTGTCGGCCGCGGCTCTTCCCAACGCGATCCCGATGGCGAAAAGCGCGAAAACCGTGGATCGAAATACGTTCACGGCGTCGCGGTCACGGCCAGTTCCTTACAACCCTTCAAGTCCAGTTTACCCGTCCCCAAAACGGGAATTGAGGACACCCTGAGAATTCGCTTCGGCACCCACAGATTGGGCAGCCCGACTTCCGTCAATTTTTCGCGTAGAGTGTCGGCTGTGACATCAAAGGTGGTGAGCAGCACCAACGCTTCTCCCTTTGACGGATCGGGCACACCCATCACCGCGATCAAATAGCCGCCGCTTTCGTCGAGGTCGAAAGCCTGAACGATTTTCTGCTCGATCGTTCCATGCGGCACCATCTCTCCGCCCAGTTTCGAGAAACGTGACAGACGCCCCTCGATGAGGAGAAACCCATCGTCGTCGAATCGGCCAAGGTCTCCCGTGATAAACCAGTCGTCGCGAAAAGCCGTGGCGGTTTTTTCGGGATCATTCAGGTAACCACCAAAAACATTTGAACCGCGCAGGAGCACGATTCCGGTCTCGGTCGCAGTTTTTATTTCTCCGGTATCAGTATCAACGATACGAGCCGACATGCCGGGCATCATGCGCCCAACGCTCGCGAACCGCTTGCCGTCCTGCGGCGCTCCAGTCTCGGTTACGACGGGAGGATTCGGCTGATTCACGCTGCTCACCGGACTCGTTTCCGTCAGACCGTAGCCCTGCATGATATCCAGATGGAATTTATCGCGAAACGCTGCCGAGAGGTCGTCGGGCAGTTTTTCCGCTCCCGACACTGCCAGGTTGAGTGAGCGAAAATCGCGCGACTCGGCCTTCTTCACAAGAGGCCTCAAAAACGTCGGCGCGCCGACTAACACGCTCACTTCCTCCTCTCGGATGGCGTCGATGATTTTACGGGTGTCCAGCGGACTCGGCACCGAGACGACCCGACAACCGCGCATCATCGGATACCACAAGGTTACCGTGAACCCGAAGGAATGAAAGATCGGCAAACAGGCCAAAATGGTCGCCGTGTCCGGCAAAATCGACAGCGAGGAGATCTGCCAGCAATTGGCCAAGATATTGCGATGCGAGAGCACGACTCCTTTGGGTTCGCCCGAACTTCCGCTGGTAAACAAAAGGCCCGCTTCCGCTTGGTCACCGTGCTTTGGCAAGCCAAGCAAATTGGCGACCCACTGGTTCGGTAAAAACCAAGCGGCGAGCAACCAAGGCAACACGGCGCGTTTACCACCCAACGCTACCATCTCGGACCGAAAATCTAAGGTGCGTTCGGGCCAGGGAAAATCCTTTACCTTTTCTCGCATGGCATTGGCCGAGATCACTACGTCGACTCCGGCGGCTTTAAGCGCGTGTTCGACCGCCTCGCGACCGGCGGTGAAGTTGAGGTTGACCGGAATTTTACCCGCGCACTGGACGGCGAGGTTCGCAATCGTCGAGCCGGCCCCCGGCGGTAGCACTATCCCCACCCGTCGAGCGGAAACCGTGCGTTTCAGATGTTGGGCAAGCGCCGCCGAGGCTGCCAGAATTTGTCCGGCTTTTAATTCACGACGCTCCGCCGTTCGATCAATCATCTCAACCCGCCATGGCCGGCGGGCCAGCCCGCGCACGATCTCCCGGCCCAGGTGGCGTTTCAATTGCGGCCGTTCATCGAACGCTTGTTGGCCAAGATCGAGCAGTTCCTGGCGCACGGCCCCCGTCGTAGCTTCGTCTGCAGGAATGGGGCGTCCCCAAGCCACGAATACATGCGTGCGTCGGAGACGGGGAGACTTGAATAGATACTTGTTGCCCGAGAACGAAAACACCGATCCCCAAAGCCCGTCATGGGCCACCGGCACCACGGGAGCGCCGGCCCGCGCCGCCATCACCTCGAAGCCGCGTTCCAGTTTCATCAATTGTCCGGTGCGCGATATCGCCCCTTCCGGGAATACACACACGCTCTCCCCGGCTTGCAGAGCCGCGACAACCCGCCGCGTGGCATCGAGCGGTGACGACGACGAGACCGGAATCGTTCCAGAGATACGATAGGCCCACCGGTAGAACCAATTGGATTTCGGCAATTCCGAGTAACCCACAAACCGCAGCGCGCGCGGACACGCCAACTGCAGCACGACAAAGTCGACATAGGATAAATGATTCGCCAACACCAACACCCCCCCCGTCGGGGGCAGATGCTCGGCGCCTCTGGAACGCACGCGGTAGAGCCCGCGCACCAACGGTTCAGCTAGTTTTTCGAGCCACCATGGCAGGCGCGAACGGCGGAACGCTAAGGTTTCATTCATACGGAAACAAAAAGGGGTGAAAGCGGGGTTAGTCGTCAGTGTCGGACACCGGCTTCAGCGGTGCAACCGATTCGTCACTGATCAAATGACGGAATCGGTGGTAGGAAAATCCCACCCAAAGGAGGCCGACTCCCAGCACGCCGAACGCAATGATCCGATGAAGGGTCTCGTCCAAATCGACCACAAACACACGAACAACACAGAAGGCCAATCCGGCGAGCCCCACCAGACGATGCGGTCGCAGCCGTCCAAACAAACCCAGCAGGAAAATCACCACCGCCGCACCACCGCAAACAACCGTTGCGTGCACCCGCCAAACCGTGCCGCTCGTCAGCGCCGCGACCATCGCGACTGCCAGTCCGCCGCAGGCAACTGCCCAAGTCCAACGACGATCAGTCCGTCCCCAGCCACCGACCAGCGGGAGGACGGCCAATCCGGCGGCGGCAAACAGGACGCCTCGCTGAGGAGTCAGCCATGAAACAAGCGAGGCGATCGCCATCCACAGCCCCAAGCACCGAGATGCAGTCACCATCGCGGCCATACTCCGCCATCTCGCAACGACCCCGATGCCCAGCATCACAACGCTCAATCCCAGCACATGGCAGGACTTGTGCACGATCGACGGCATCAAGAAAATCGTCAGGCCGCTCGCCAGCGCCACATGAATACCCACCGCATTGCGCCACCACCATTGCCCGTGGAACGCCTCAGGGCTTCGTGACCGCCACAGCTCGAGACCGATGGCGCCCGCCCACGCGACGGCCAAGGCCCCCACGCCAGGCGCGCTGAAAAACGTCGACGACATTCGCCCGACCTCCGTCACCGTCGCCAATAGAAGAACCCAAGAAGCCGGCAAGGCCGCCCTCACGCCCCCACGCCATGCGAGGGAAAGCGCTCCCGACGCGAGCAACGCCAGTCCCGCCACAGCCATCTGCCCATGCGAGAAACCACGGTTTGCCACGATCAGCATCCCAGTGGCCAATGCCATGACCCCAGCCTCACGTAGTTCCAATCCGGGCCACGCCCCCTCCGTCTCACGCCCAATCGAGGTGCCACGCCGCCATACTGAGATGCCCAACAATGGCACCGCCCCCAAGGCCAGCCAGCCGTCGTCCCACACCGAAATATTCCCCACAAGGGCGAGGGCCGCGAGCAAGACGCCACTCGCCAACCACGTCCATGCCAACCGACGGGTGCCGATCACTCCCCACGAAACGATAAGTGATCCAACCGCCGATACCGCGAACGCCACGTCTGGTCTAACCACTGCGAATACCGCCTGCACCGTCGTGACCAACGCGAGCATGACCAGTCCATCGGCGCCCCGCAACGCGAGGGACGATTCCTCCGCGCGTCCCCACCTGCGTGTCACCACAACAGCGCCGACCACCGTCACGGTTTGCAGAATACACCAACTCATCCACAACGCGGTGATTTCGCCTGTCGCGGCGAGTAATTCGATGTCGATCCGCACGTGCGCCAACATCAACCATGCACCACTGGCGATCGCGGGCAATGGCGAGCGCCTCGGCCACGCGCCGATCAACCCCAGACTGCCCACCACTACCATTCCGAGGGGTTGCGTGACTGACGGCGACCAGAGCCACATCGCCCACGCCCCGAGGACCGTTGCCGCCCCCACGCCCACCTTCGGCAGAAGTGCCCATAACTCCGCCAACCCGTTGTCGGCTTCCTTCGTGGACCATTCGACGGCAAGCGCCACCAAACCGACCAGCCACAGCGCCTGACCGGCAGCCGTAACAGTCAATAGATCAATCGGTCTGATGCCATAGATCACGAAAAATCCACTGGCCACCAGTGCCGTGAGCGGTGAGGCCATCGCCATGACCGTAGAACGTATCCGGCGCGCGGTTACCCAAAGCACCCCCGCCTGCACCAACAGCGCCATCGCGGTAGTGCGGCCATCGGTGACCTCGATCACCGTCAAGGCGGCGGTCCCCGTGGCCTTCGCCAGAAACACCGCGGCCACCTCGTCCCCGGACATCTGCCGATGGCGAAGCCATGCCATCGTCCCCAAAACCGCCGTCGCGGCAAAATAGCAGCCCCCCAAGTCCGACGGCCATACCCACAAACCCGCGGCAACCCCCAACAGGGTTGCGACCGTCGTATTCGCCATCTGGAAACGCCGTTCAAACGCGTCGCTCGCCGGATGCTTCGGCGTATCACCGCTCCGCCAATCACGGGCGAATCCGGTGACTGCCAAACCCACCAAACTCCCCCACAACCACCATCGGCTGAGATCTGGCAATTCCTCCGTGGCGACATCCCATACCAGAGTCGCCCACAATGCATAAGCGCCGGCCAGACCAACGATTCCCGGAGCCCTCCAACGCAAACGACGCCATGCAACGACACCGGCCAAGGCCATCACCATCGCCGTGACGAGCGCCAGCCCACTGAGCCCGCCCGTGCGGGAAAACCACGCGGTCACGAAGCCCAACGCGAGCGCTACCGTGGCAACGGTTTCATGCCGACGTTTCACCGCCGCCCACGCGAGGCCGCCCGCCGCCAACAATTGGGCGCACGCAGCGATCCAAGGCGAACTGATGACCTTCACCGCTGGCAAGGCATACCCGGCGTAGATCGCAAAATATATCATCGCGAGGCCCGCCGCCAAAACCACGGTCCCGAACCGAGGCATGCGCCGCTCAAGCCAAAAGCCGCTTCCCGTGACGCCGATGGCGATGGCGGTCATTTCAAGAAACTTCACCCAGGGCAGCGTATCGACGGACAAATAGACGCCAAAGAACACCAACCCGATCACCGCCAACATCGCACCGATGCGAGTCGTCCACCACGCCCCTAGTCGCACTTCCAAGTTACCTTCTCCTCGCGGTGGCCATAGTTGCAAGCGCTGCAACCATTGCTGCCAGGCAGGCGGCTCATGGAACGTCGGCGGCGCCGTCACACTCGGCTCCGGCGCGCGGCGCCCTCCGGGGAGTGGAGGTGGCTTCGGCGAGACCGGCGCTTCCCTCGGTGGCGATTCGGGAACAATCTCCGGTTGAGTCACTGGCTTAACGGGGGGAGACGCGGCGGGCGTATCGACCCACGCCAAAGACGACTCCATCTGCAGGAGCCGCCGCCGTGCATCGGCGAGGCCCTCCTCTAATCCCACCAACTTTCGACGCAGTTCCCGCAGGTCTTCGTTCCAGTGGTTCATGATAAAAAAGCTATGCCTTGTCGGAATTCGCGCCCGGCAGGGTCCAGGTGGTGGCGCGCTCCCGAAGCTCGGCCAGCGTCTTTGACGCCACTGCCCGGCGCCGCTCCGGCACGGCGCCCGCGACTTGTTGCAGCACATCCGCATATTTAGGCGCGACCTCCGCCCAAAGCGACCGACCGGCTTTGGTGAGGCTGACGCGATGGGCCCGCCGATCCGTTGGGTGAGCCTGACGTTGCACCCATCCAAGCCGTTCGAGTCGATCCACCAGTCCCGTAACATTGGAGCGGTCCACGACCAAAACCTCGCCCAA